>CAIMTR010000289.1 GCA_903844415.1 uncultured Gammaproteobacteria bacterium | reverse complement strand
GTCTGTTAATTGGTGTGATGCCCACTGGTTTTGCACAACCAATGGCCATGGATAAAGTCGTCGCCATCGTGGATGAAGACGTAGTACTCAAAAGTGAGTTCGATACCCGCTGGGCACAAGTGGAAGAGCAAATTGCCAAGGCGACAGGGCCAGTGCCACCACTAGCAGACTTGCGTAAACAAGTACTAGACCAGATCATCGTCGAACACTTGCAATTGCAAATGGCCGAACGTGCTGGAGTACGGGTAGACGACAACCAGCTTAACCAAGCGCTCACTACTATTGCTCAACAAAACAATCTGACTTTCGAACAATTTAGCCAACTTCTACAAGAGCAGGGACTCTACGATGTCACCCGTGAATCCATGCGCAAAGAAATCATAATAGGCCAGTATCAAAATGGCGCGGTCAATCGACGCATCGAAATTTCAAAGCAGGAAATTGAAAACTATTTGCGTTCGGAAACTGGCATTACCGATATTGCGCCTGAATACCACGTTGCCCACATTCTTATTCCCAACAATGGGCAGGCCACCACAGATCGCCAAGGCGAACTTGCCAATCTTTTGTACGCAGAACTGATCAAAGGAGCCAGCATTACGCAGATGGCAGAAGCTCGTCAGATTAGTGGCATGGAAGTCAGCGGTGCTGATCTTGGCTGGAACAAAATTGAAACCCTACCGTCCATTTTTGCCGAAGTAGTTCCAACTCTGGAAGCTGGCACAGTGAGCCAACCTTTTACCAGTCCCAATGGTTACCATATCGTGCAAGTTTTGGAAACGCGTGGCGGTTCCGTGTTGAAAATGAATCAGTCGCAAGTCCGTCATATTCTCATCAAGCCTAATGAAATCCGCACTGAAGCGCAGTCCGAAGCACTCATCAAGGAACTCTACCAACGCATCCTAAACGGTGAAGATTTTGGCGATATCGCCCGCCAGAATACTAACGACGCTAACTCCATAGTCAGTGGCGGCAATCTTGGTTGGGTTTACAAAAGTATGGTGCCCGATGATTTTATGGCAGTCGTAGATGCCACGCCTATTGGTGAAATGTCGGCTCCTTTCCGCGCTACCACCGGTTGGCACATCGTCGAAGTACTCGATCGTCGCGTGGAAGACATGACCAATGAAAACCAACAATTTCAGGCGGAAAAACTCCTGCGTCAACGCAAGTTTGAGAACGAACTGGAAAACTGGCTGGCCGAAATCCGCGACACTTCCTACATTGATATCAAGGAATTCTAGAGCCGCAAAGATGAATATTTCCCTGGCTCTTACTCCGGGCGAACCCGCCGGTATCGGGCCAGATCTGTGCATCCAACTAGCACAAACTCATAGCTTTCCCTTTGAGTTGGTGGTGATTGCCGATCCAACCCTTTTGCTTGAACGCGCCCAACTGCTGAATCTCCCGTTGCATATTCGTGAATACCACAGTGGTGTGTTTGCTCCCGCAGCAGCAGGAGAATTACTGGTTTTACCAATTAATACAGCGGCACCTTGCATCGGCGGTGTACTTAACCCCGCCAACGCTCAGTACGTGCTGAACACACTGGAACGCGCAACTGCAGGTTGTTTAAATGCCGAATTTCAAGGCCTAGTTACTGGTCCGGTACAAAAAAGCATTATTAATGATGCGGGTATTCATTTCAGTGGTCATACCGAATTTCTAGCACAACGCTCCGGAATAAATACGGTAGTGATGATGCTAGCAACACCCGGCTTACGGGTGGCACTGGCTACTACCCATATTCCTCTGTCGGCAGTTTCATCCACTCTGACACAAGACTTGCTGACTAGGGTGCTGCAAATTTTGCATCACGATCTGCGCCAATTATTTGGCATTGCCAACCCACGAATTGTGGTAGCAGGGCTCAATCCACATGCTGGTGAAAATGGTCATTTAGGCAGCGAAGAAATCACTATCATCACACCCGTTCTGCAAGCATTACGCATGCAGGGCATGCAACTGATAGGACCACTGCCCGCTGATACTTTGTTCACTCCCAAATATTTGGATCATGCTGATGCGGTGCTAGCCATGTACCACGATCAAGGCTTGCCGGTGCTCAAATACAAAGGCTTTGGCAAGGCTGTGAATATTACGCTGGGGCTGCCCTTCGTTCGAACCTCCGTGGATCATGGCACGGCGCTAGATCTGGCCGGAACAGGCAAAGCCGAGTTGGGTAGTTTGCTTGCTGCCATCGACACTGCTATAGAAATGGCGCAACTGGCTGGGGCAACACAATCTTGAAAGTAGATGACTTTTCGCATCGTGCGCGGAAACGTTTCGGGCAGAATTTTTTGCACGATCAACACGTAATTGCCCGCATAGTCAAAGCTATTACGCCGCGTTCTGACCAGTTTTTGGTCGAAATTGGTCCAGGCCAAGGCGCCATTACCGAGCCTTTGCTAGCCAGCAGCGGCCAAGTGACCACCATCGAAATTGACCGCGATCTAGCCGCCCAACTGCGCTCTCGTTTTGATGCTCATCCCGGCTTCAAACTTATCGAAATGGATGTGCTGAAATTTGATTTTGCCAGCCTTGATTGTGCTGCTGGTGCTATGCGCATCCTTGGCAATTTGCCTTACAACATTTCTACACCACTGTTGTTTCATCTATTAAACTACCATGGGCTGATTCATGACATGGTATTTATGTTGCAACTGGAAGTGGTGAACCGTCTTGCCGCCCAACCTGGCGAAGCTGACTATGGCCGCCTCAGTGTGATGATGCAGTACTTCTGTAAAGTCGAAAAACTGTTCAAGGTGCCACCCAGTGCTTTTGTGCCACAACCTAAAGTGGACTCCGCCATTGTCAAACTCACTCCGTGGCGACCTTTGCCACATCCTGCACGTAATTTCAGTACCTTTGCTAATGTGGTACGGACTGCGTTTAACCAACGTCGCAAGACTATCCGAAATACACTTAAAACCTTGATGGATGGCGAACTAATGGCACAGTTGCAACTGGATTTGAACTTGCGCCCCGAAAACCTCAGCCTAGCTGACTATGTTAGAATCGCAGACCTTATGGATCAGCAAAGTGAACTCAAGTGAGTAGTAATATAGCCCAGGAATGCGGAGTGGATATCAAGGTTTCTACTCAATATCTTAAACAACAGTCCGATCCGGCGCGTGAGTCTTATGCGTTTGCCTACACCATCACCATCACCAACAATCGCCTTCTGCCTGTAAAACTATTGAGTCGCCACTGGATCATCACCGATCAAAACAACAAGGTTGAAGAAGTTAAAGGTAATGGTGTTGTCGGCCAACAACCTGTGATCGGCCCCGGTCAAACTTATCAATATTCCAGCGGCGCTGTGCTCAGCACTGAAACTGGTGACATGAAAGGAAGTTATACGATGCAGTGTACTTCGGGTGAATCTTTTGCTGCGCCCATTCCGCTGTTCGTGCTTGCTGTTCCTCACATGCTGCATTAATTGATCTTTCGGAGGCAGCAGCAGTGGCAACCTATGCAGTAGGTGACATTCAAGGTTGTTACGACCAACTACGACAACTGTTAGACAAAGTCCATTTCTCTCCTGGTATCGACCGCTTGTGGGGAGTGGGCGACATGATCAATCGTGGCCCGCAATCACTTGAAACTCTACGATTTTTGAAACAACTTGGCACCAACTACACCGGCATTCTGGGCAACCATGATTTGCATTTTTTGGCGCTGGCCTCTGGCGCATTTAAAAACGGCAAAATGACAAGTCTGTTGCCACTCATAGCAGCACCCGACAGCCACGAGTTGTTCGAGTGGGTACGAAATCTACCTTTGGCCCATGTCGAAAAAATTGACACCACCAGCGGCAGAAAAAAGTTTCTGATGATTCATGCTGGCATAGCACCAGGATGGAAATTCAAACAAACCCTTGGGTATGCCCGAGAAGTGGCGAGTGCGTTACAAGGGCCGGACTATTTGAATTTTCTGCAGCAGATGTATGGAGACTTACCCGCCACCTTCAGTGAGCAACTCAAGGGCATGGAACGCTTACGCGTTATTACTAATACCCTGACACGATTGCGATTTTGTACGGCAACAGGCCGCATGAATCTCAAGCTAACAACCGGCCCTGACACCGCCACCAAAAATTTCCTGCCATGGTATGAATATCAACAACTCAAACCAGACCGCGTGTTGTTGTTTGGACATTGGGCTACACTCGACGGCATAACCGGCAAGGACAATATTCACGCCCTGGATTCTGGTTGCGTATGGGGTCGCTGCTTAACCTTGCTGCGACTTGAAGATGGCGAACGTATATCTGTGCAGTGCAACGACTTATGAACATCTATCTGGTAGGAGGGGCAGTACGCGACCGCTTACTTGGCTTGCCGGTCAAGGATCGTGACTGGGTAGTGGTTGGCGCCACGGTTGCACAAATGCTGGAACAAAAATATGTGCAGGTGGGTCGTGATTTCCCGGTTTTTTTACATCCACACAGCAAAGAAGAATATGCCCTCGCCCGCACAGAACGAAAAAGCGGCAAGGGTTATACCGGTTTTGTGGTACACGCCCAGCCCGATGTCACGATTGAACAAGACTTGCAACGCCGCGATCTGACCATCAATGCCATCGCAGAAAGTACCAGTGGCGAACTTGTAGATCCCTACAACGGTAAAGCAGATTTAGCCGCTCGAATCCTACGCCATGTTTCACCCGCTTTCGCCGAAGACCCCTTGCGAGTTTTAAGGGTTGCAAGATTTGCGGCGCGTTTTGCGCGACTAGGATTTACCATAGCACCGGAAACTCTCGCCCTAATGCAAACGATCACGGCTAGTGGCGAATTGCAACATCTAGTAGCCGAACGTGTGTGGCAGGAAATTGACAGTGCACTGGCCACTGGGTCGCCGCAAGTATTTTTACAAGTGTTGCAAGACTGCAATGCACTTGCTGTGATCCTGCCAGAACTTCACAATTTATTTGGAGTACCGCAGCCGCGCAAATTTCATCCGGAAATTGATACAGGAATTCATACCCTTATGGCACTTGAACAAGCGGCCTCTATCAGTACCAACACCGTGGTGAGGTTTGCCGCGATGGTGCATGATCTTGGCAAAGCAGCCACCCCAATGGACTTATGGCCTGCCCATACAGGGCACGAGCAACTCGGAGCCAAGTTAATTGAAGCAATGTCGCAACGCTTGAAAGTACCCAATGAACACCGCGAACTTGGCATCATGGTGAGCCTACATCACACCCGCTGCCATCGCGCCAACAGCCATACTGCTGAAGAGTTGTATACCACTGTCGAAGTGACGGATGCTGTGCGTCGCCCACAACGATTCGAGCTATTTCTGCTGGCATGCGAAGCCGATGCCAGAGGTCGGCTGGGCTTGGAAACCGAAGCCTATCCACAAGCGGATATTTTGCGCGCTGCTTTAGTCGCAGCGAAACAAACAGACATCAAACCCCTAGTGGCTTTGCACACAAATCCAGAAGCGCTCGGTGCGGCAATTCGGCAGGCACGCATCAAACAGATAGCCGGTCAATAATTGATGAAAATAATGGCAAAAAATTCAGTCAATCGTGTCGCCCTTATTACCGGTGGTGCAGTCCGTATTGGGGCCGCCATCGTCCGTCATTTGCATGCAGCCGGTTATCGCGTATTGATCCATTACAACCAATCGCAGCAATCGGCCCAACATCTTGTCGGCGAGCTGAATACTGTCCGTCCAGATTCAGCGCACTGTTTACAAGCTGACTTACTCGACCTTGAGCAAGTCTCGACGCTAGCTCAAGAAAGCATTCAGCAGTGGGGGCAGGTGGATGTATTAATCAACAATGCTTCGAGCTTTTATCCGGTACCGCTGGCCGAGCTCAGTGCTGCCAAGTGGGATGTCATGCTGGGCAGTAATGCCAAAGCCCCCTTGTTTCTATGTCACCACCTGCAACACACCTTGCGCCACCAAGAAGGATCTATCGTAAATATCGTCGACAGTACCGCCTTGCATGGCCTAGCCGACTTTACGCCCTACTCCATGGCAAAAGCCGCACTTGCGAATATGACACAAGCCCTAGCACGCGAGTTTGCACCAACGGTAAGAGTGAATGCAATTTCTCCCGGCGCCATTTTATGGCCGGAATATGCGGGTGGCATAAGTGAAATAGAAAAACAAAAACGCTTAGCACACACAGCACTCGGTCGCATCGGAACCCCTGATGACATTGCCCATGCTGTGTTATTTCTGATTCGGGATGCGAGTTATATGACAGGGCAGATAATTGCAGTGGACGGTGGCGCAGGCCTAGGCATATAAAATTTTGGTGGCAATGGCAATGCCACTCAATTAAGGATAGTGGCTTAGCTTGGCATTTGCTTTTTTATGTTTGTGTTTAGTGATGATTGCTACCTACATCAGGAGCAGGCATGAACACTTCCATATGGCTGTCATCTGCTTCCCTGCCGACGAAGCCTCCTAAAGCAGGTAGCAGTCATCACATTCTTGGTCAAATATAAATTCAAAATGCGCTACTACTCATGTACCAATACTCAATTGCGTAGCGATTTTTACAATTAAAGCTTTCTGATTTTTTAATTTAAGCCACGTCGTTCTAATAGCGGCTCTACATTGGGCTTTGCGCCACGAAACTTCATAAACAAACCAAGCGCATCTTCACTACCCCCCTTAGATAACAGGGTATCGCGGAAATGTTGTCCATTGGCTCGCGTCATACCGCCGTTTTCCTTAAACCATTCAACAGAGTCGGCATCCAGCACTTCGCTCCAGATGTAGGAATAATAACCAGCAGAATAACCACCCATGATGTGCGAGAAATACGGCAGCCTGTAACGCGGGGGCAACATATCGAGATTAGCCCCTGCAGCAGTTAAAGAGTCTGCTTCAAATTGCATTAAATTTTGGGCGCTTGGTACTTGCTCGGGATTTAATTGATGCAGGGCCATGTCCGTGTATGAAGCCATCAATTGTTCACTGGTGGCAAAACCCTGATTAAACAGCTGCGACTCCAGCAGTTTGTCGAGCAATTCTGTTGGCATAGGTGCACCCGTTTGATAATGCACCGCATAATTACGCAGCACCTCGGGCCAGGTTGCCCACATTTCGTTAACT
>CAIMTR010000288.1 GCA_903844415.1 uncultured Gammaproteobacteria bacterium | reverse complement strand
GCAGTGACCGATGGCAGTTGCGATGTTGTCCTCTACAGTAGTTCCGGTAAAGCCACTCGGTTTAATGAAAAATCTGTGCGTGCCATGGGCCGATCAGCGCGTGGTATTCGGGGTATTCGTCTGCAGGAAAATCAGCATATGGTCGACATGATCATCCCACGTCAGGATGGGCAGATTTTGGCAGTGAGTGAGAATGGATATGGCAAGCGCACGCGTGTTGAAGAATTTCCCGTCAAAGGCCGTGGTGGTCAAGGTGTGAAAGGAATTCAAGCCAGTATTCGTAATGGTGCAATT
The DNA here is from genome assembly GCA_903844415.1 of uncultured Gammaproteobacteria bacterium. Taxonomy (GTDB): domain Bacteria; phylum Pseudomonadota; class Gammaproteobacteria; order Pseudomonadales; family Pseudohongiellaceae; genus CAILUG01. The sequence goes on along the minus strand of CAIMTR010000288.1, from coordinate 4,589 downwards.
GTTGGTGCAGTCCAAGTATTTGATGGCGATGAGATTATGTTGATCAGTGATAAAGGAACTCTGGTGCGCATACGTGTTGGTGAGATTTCGGTGCAAGGTCGAAATACTCAAGGTGTACGTTTGATCAAATTAAAAGAACTTGAATTATTGGTTGGTGTTGTAAGAGTTGAAGAACCTGAAACCCTTGCTGTACTCAAGCCGGCAACTCAGCTGTCTGGATTTTCGGATGGAGACGTGGACGAAGATATTGAAGATAAAGAGATAGGTGATGATGAACCTGGTAGCAACGATACCGACCTCACAGCCTTAGATGATTCTGCTGCTGACGGCTCCACCCAAAGTGATGATGAGTAAAAAGCAACCAAAGGGTCAGGTTGCATACCTCGGCCCAGCAGGCACATATTCACATACAGTAGCGCTGCAATGGTTTCCAGACCCTGCAAATTGTGTCCCGGTCAGTGAAATTCAGGATGTTTTTGCAAGTGTCGAAAGTGGCTTGACCGATTTTGGTGTGGTGCCTGTAGAAAACTCGAGTGAAGGATCCATAACCGTGACACTCGATAGTTTTATTGGGTCACCGTTACAAATAATTTCTGAACAGTTGTTGCGAATTAATCATTGCCTTTTGGCTGCAAAATTCACTGCCAGAACTGATATTATAAAAATCGTTTCCCATCAACAATCTTTGGCTCAATGCCGGCACTGGCTGACAAACTCCATGCCCGGAATAGAGCGACTTGCCGTCAGCAGTAATGCAGAAGCAGCGAGAATGGCTGGCAGTCAAAAGGGAGTGGCAGCAATAGCGGGTAGAACAGCCGCTGGTCTTTACGAGTTAGATATATTAGCTGACTCGATTGAAGACAGTCCTGATAACACTACACGGTTTTTATTGCTGGCACGTGAAGGACATGCTTTATCTTCGGGTAGTAACAAAACCTCAATTATCATTTCTGCCCACAATGAACCTGGCACCCTGTTCAAAGCGTTGGAGCCTTTTCAGCGTTTCGGAGTAAATCTCACCAAACTAGAATCACGCCCGTCCCGAAAAGCTGCCTGGTCCTATTCTTTCTACGTTGATTTTGAAGGACATATAACAGACAACAAGGTTAAAGATGCCTTACTGGAGCTAAAGCAACATGCATTAGAAGTGAAAATCTTGGGTTCTTATCCAGCTGCAGGTACGCAGTGATGCAAATGTTGGCACATAAAAAAATTGTAATCGTAGGTTTAGGCTTAATTGGTGGTTCCATCGCCCGTGCACTGACAGCTCAGAATTTTATGGGCGAAATAGTCGGCGTTTGTCATGACAGTGCTGCTCTCCAACAAGCATTGGTAGATGGCAGCATCACTGGGTTTACCAACGACTTGCAAACAGCTTGTGCAGATGCCGATCTGATCATAATTGCAGTTCCGGTACTGGCGTTTACTGCGGTTTTTCAAGAACTGGCTCCCGTTTTGGCAGAGCACACAGTTGTGACAGATGTGGCCAGTGTCAAACACACTATAGTAGGAGCGGCGGAGAAAGTTTTTGGTCGAGTTCCGGTCAATCTGGTACCTGGGCATCCAATTGCAGGCTCTGAACAAAGTGGTTATGCCGCAGCAAATGCAGATTTATTCGCAGGCCGCAAAGTTATTCTTACTCCTTTAAAGCATACCAACCCATATGCAGTAAAACTTGTTACTGAGCTTTGGCAGACAATGGGTGCAGAGGTGTTACAGATGGAGGTAACCCATCATGATGAAGTTCTGGCAGCCACTAGCCACTTGCCTCATCTGTTGGCGTTTGCTTTAGTCGATACACTTTCACAGCAAGGTCAAAGTGAAGAAATATTTCGTTATGCTGCAGGTGGTTTCCGGGATTTCACTCGTATAGCATCCAGCGATCCGGTGATGTGGCGTGATATTTTCGTAAGCAATGCTGATGCTACGGTTGCGATTCTTGATCAATATACCAGCGATCTCGCGCTCTTGCGCAAGGCTTTGCTCGGACGGGATGCTGTGCAGTTATTTGCAATCATCAAGCGCGCCAAACAATCTCGTGACAACTTTATGGTCATGAACAAGAGTAGCACGCAAACTCCAGCAAGAAATAAACTGACTAACTCTACTGAAGAATAATTCTTTAAACTCAAGCGGCAATACTAGAATACACTGTCTGCAAACAACGAGACTCAACATGGAAACTCAGCAACCAATAAACAAAGAAATACACGATCTGGTTTACACAGTTTCACCAGGCGGCTGTCTGCGCGGAGAAATTCGAGTTCCAGGCGATAAATCAATTTCCCATCGTTCCATTATGCTAGGTTCCCTTGCGGAGGGAACAACTACAGTCGAGGGTTTTCTGGAAGGTGAAGACAGCTTAGCTACATTGCAGGCCTTTCGTGATATGGGTGTGGTTATTGATGGGCCGACCAATGGTAGAGTTATTATCAAAGGTGTGGGTTCCAATGGTCTGCAGGCATCTAGCAAACCTTTGTATCTGGGAAATTCCGGAACATCGATGCGACTGCTGGCTGGATTGTTGGCGGGTCAAAGTTTCAGTAGTGTTTTGACTGGAGACAGTTCCCTATCGAAACGCCCGATGAAACGAGTTGCTGATCCGCTCCGCAGCATGGGTGCCAATATAACCTTACAAGCTGGGGGGCTTGCACCAATAGAAATTACACCGGCAGAACTGCACCCCATCACTTATGTAATGCCAGTAGCCAGCGCCCAAGTCAAATCTAGTTTGCTGTTGGCGTCTCTCTATATGAGCGGTGAAACGATGATTACTGAACCTGCCCCATGCCGCGATCATACTGAGCGGATGTTGCGAGGTTTCTCTTACCCCATTCAATCGGATGGAAATGTGGTACGTATACACGGTGGAGGAAAATTACGAGCCTGTCATATTAATATACCGGCGGATATTTCATCTGCTGCATTTTTTATGGTGGGTGCTAGTATTTGTCCTGGTGCAGACTTGCTGCTCAAACATGTGGGCATCAATGCAACTCGTATTGGCGTTATCAATATACTGCGCCAAATGGGTGGCAACTTAGAATTTTTGCGGGAATATGAAGCAGGTGGTGAGCCTGTAGCAGACATCAGAGTTCGTTATGCCCCACTACGCGGCATTCGTATTTCTGAGGCTCAGGTACCCTTGGCCATTGATGAGTTTCCCGTGCTTTTTATTGCCGCTGCATGCGCAGATGGTGAAACTATACTGTCTGGAGCCGAAGAATTGCGCGTAAAAGAAAGCGATCGAATTAAAACGATGGCTGATGGCCTCGCTATACTCGGTGTCGATCACGAAGTTAAGTCAGATGGCATCATCATCCAGGGTAAGGGGCGTGGTGGCTTGCTAGGCAAAGGTGTTATCAACAGTCACGGCGACCATCGTATTGCTATGGCTTTTACCATGGCGGCATTACGTGCCAGCGGTTCAATTCAGATTAAAGACTGTAATAATGTAGCCACTTCCTTCCCGGGATTTGTGAGTCTGGCGCGTGCCAGTGGTATTGGCTTGCACGAATCCCGCCAAGCGGACTGAACAACATTCAATAGATGCAAACTCTAGTACCTGTAATCACGATTGATGGCCCAAGCGGCACTGGCAAAGGCACGATCGCCCAACGATTGGCTCGGCATCTGCGTTGGCATTTTCTGGACAGTGGTGTCTTGTACCGAGTTGTCGCAATTGGTGCAGCAATGCATGGTATTGCTGAATCTGATACCGGCGCGTTAAGTGATTTTGCCCGCCAGATGCGGGTCGTTTTCTCTAGTGAATTTGAGAGCTCCATCACCCTAGAGGGCATGGAAATTGCCGCCTTGGTTCGTACCGAGGAAGCTGGAGCTAAAGCTTCCATCATTGCTACGCAGGCTCCCTTGCGCTCAGCTTTGTTGCAACGCCAGCATGATTTTCGCCAAGCACCAGGTCTGATAGCGGACGGGCGTGATATGGGCACGGTGGTGTTTCCGGACGCCAGCATCAAATTTTTTCTTACTGCGAGTGCGGAAATTCGGGCCGAAAGACGCCATAAGCAGTTGATAAATAAGGGGGTTAATGTTAGCCTGCGAACCCTTTTGAATGACATTCAGGTCCGCGACGAACGTGATTCCCTGCGTTTGGCAGCACCGTTGAGACAGGCTCTTGACGCAATCCTGATTGACACATCAGGTATGAGTGTTGATGAGGTTTTTTCACAAGTAATCACTCAAGTGGGGCGATTGAACAGTTGAAGTCAATCAAGTTCCACAAAAGCACAGATGGAATTCCTGAAGTGTAGCCGCAACCCTGGCTTTGCTTTAAGTATGTAAGTAGAAAACCCCCGGTCAGCCAGTCCTGGCTGGGTACTATTAATCTGACTCCCGTACTGGCTGGATTACGGAAATTGCACGGCAGCTTTGTCTTAACTGCAAAGACCGGCAATCAGGAAATATTATGAGCGAAACAATAATTCAAACTAATGTGGCAAATGATTCAGGTCTCGAAAATTTCGCTGACCTTTTTGCCCTAAGCATGCAAGACCTTGATATGAAAACCGGTTCTATTGTGACCGGTACCATCATTGATATTGACTCTGAATGGGTGACAGTTCACGCCG
>CAIMTR010000287.1 GCA_903844415.1 uncultured Gammaproteobacteria bacterium | reverse complement strand
TCGATTGCGTCTACTACTTCGTATACTTCTTCTAATGTATGTGGAGCGATACTTGCGAAGGATTGCTTTAGATCCCAGGGACAACCATGCTGAGGGTCACGCAGCATCGACATAAGTTGAAGCAGGGTCTGCATGGCATTCCCTGACGGATTATTAATGGCCATTTTTCAGTTCCCTAACTTTGGATCGGGAGTAAACAATGCCATAGCTTCGACATGGCTGGTATGAGGAAACATATCCATTGCACCAGCTGCCTGTAGCTGATAACCCTGTAATGCTAGCAATGCAGTATCTCGAGCAAGTGTGGCAGAATTACATGAGACATACACAATCCGCTGTGGTCGTGCAGCCACTACGGCTGGCAAAACCTCCTGTGCACCCGAACGTGGTGGATCGAGCAACACCTTATCAAAACCTGGTTGCAACCAAACATGTTGTGAAGGAGGCAAAGTCAAATCAGCACAGAGAAACTTTGCATTAGAAATATTGTTGCGGCGGGCATTTTCTTCGCCTCTTTCCACCATAGCAACTGAACCTTCTACGCCAATAACATGAGCGGCGATTGTTGCCATAGGCAAAGTAAAGTTACCCAGACCACAGAACAAGTCCAACACCCGATCAGTCGCTTTCAACTCCAGCAAGCCAATCGCTTTCGCAATCATCAGTTTGTTAACGTCAGCATTAACCTGGGTAAAGTCCAATGGGTGAAAAGCAAAGTCCAATTTAAACTCGGGCAAATAATAATAAAGCCTGTCTTCCGTGTTTTGCGGGTGAAGTTTATGCACTGAATCATGTCCCTGGGGCTGCAAATACACATCTACAAGATGATGCTGACTGAAAGCAATTAGGGCATCTATATCGGCTTCAGTGAGCTGTTGCAAATGACGAAATATCAGCGCACATGTGGATTTACCTGCGCCTGCCTCGCCCACTGCGACTTCAATTTGTGGAATATGCTGATATGCACTCAACCCACCTATAAGAGCAGCCAATGCAGGGAGCAGTAAATTAACCTCCGGATCTAGTATTACGCAACTGTCCATGTCAGTAATAAAAGAGCTATGCCGTTCCCGAAACCCGAGCAATATTTTGCCTTTTTTGGCAACAAATCTTGCCGCCAAACGCGCCTTGCGGCGGTACCCGTACACCGAGCTGGCGATGGCAGGTAGTTTTTCATAACACGCAGCAGCAGTTGTGCCGACCACATGCTGCAGTCGCTCATGGAGTACTGTTTCCTTGAATAACAATTGGGCAGTGCTTGCATAATGTTGCAAGCTACAACCACCACATGTAGAAAAAAACGGACATGCTGGTGACACTCGCTCCGCAGCCGGGGTGATTACCTCATCAGTGATGGCTTCGGCATAACTGCCTTTGTTAACAATAAAATGTGCCTTTACCTCTTCGCCAGGCAATGCCCCATCGACAAAAACAACCTTGCCGTCATGATGGGCAATACCGCGGCCCTCATGGCTGAGTTTGTGGACATGCAAATGCTGGGATTGCTTGGGCAAGGAGGATTTTCGGTTATTACGGCGCATACCTTGTGACACTCAGTTACTGAATAGGCCAGTGGAAAGATAACGATCACCTCGGTCACAAATGATCGCCACAATCACGGCATTTTCAACAGTAAGAGATAATTGCAAGGCGGCATAAACCGCCCCCCCAGCAGATACCCCACAGCAAATCCCTTCTACACGTGCCAGGGCTTGCATCGTACGCTCTGCGTCGACCTGTGAAATATCGATAATACGATCGACTCTTTTTCTGTCAAAGATTTTCGGTAAATACGCCTCTGGCCAGCGCCTAATACCGGGAATTTTCGCACCTTCCTTAGGTTGAAGACCGATAATTTCAATAGCTGGATTTTTTTCCTTCAAAAACCGGGAAACGCCCATAATGGTGCCTGTAGTGCCCATCGAACTTACAAAATGAGTCACCGTTCCGTGGGTATCGCGCCAGATTTCTGGCCCAGTGTGTTCATAATGCGCGGCATAATTATCTGGGTTGGAAAACTGATCAAGCACCTTGCCTTTGCCTTCAAGTTCCATTCTAGCTGCGAGATCGCGAGCTCCTTCCATCCCATCAGATTCACTCACTTCGACCAAGTGTGCACCATAGGCCGTCAAGGAATCTTTACGTTCCTGCGAGGCATTTGCTGGCATTATAAGAATCATCTTATAACCTTTGATGGCTGCAACCATCGCAAGCGCTATACCTGTGTTTCCGCTGGTTGCCTCAATAAGAGTATCACCAGGTTTAATTTCGCCCCGGGCCTCAGCTTTGCTTATCATGCTTAAAGCAGGACGATCTTTTACAGAGCCAGCAGGATTATTACCCTCCAGTTTAACGAGAATAGTATTGGAATTGATGCCGGGGAGACGCTGCAAGCGTACCAAGGGCGTAGCGCCAACGGTATCTTCAATAGTAGGAAAATACATCTAATCATCCAAGATGTGTGAATTCTGAATTCTAACTTGCCTGTACATCAGGTGGAAGTTGTTTGCAGTAAGCTCTTGAATAACTCACGACTAGCTAATGGCCGATCACCGAGATGATGCTCCAGCACTAGTCGTAATAGACGTTTGGCAATTTTAAGAGTATTGGCTTTTGTAAAATCAGCTCTGCTCATGTCTAGCAATACTTGACCTGAATATAAATTGGCGATGGAGCTTGCTGAATCCACCGCCTGAACCTGCATTTGACGTACAAATCCACTATCGGTTTGCAAGTAATACCAGGCATCGTGCAACATTAGCTCACCATTGAGCGCATCATGAGTTAACTGCAGTCCGTAACCTAAATTTTCTAATAATTGCAATTCGAAACGCCGTAGTACCGGTTCAATTTCTAGTCCTGAACTTAGTGCGTGT
>CAIMTR010000286.1 GCA_903844415.1 uncultured Gammaproteobacteria bacterium | reverse complement strand
CATTAGTTGACTCCAACGCTTATCGCAGTTAGTTTTAACGATAGACATATAACTGTGCTCTTGCGCGGAGTTGTCTTTTATAAAAAATGTACATTCATCAATCTTTCGAAGGGGAAAATAATGTCAAGTAAACCTAAGCAACTTAAGCCCTCCCTATTGGCGGTATCAATATCGACAGCAGTCTGTACCATGGTTTTTACTAGTCTCACACCCACAACATTTGCCGCAGACAATACACTTGAAGAAGTTATTGTTACCGGTTCGCGCATTGTGCGCCGCGACCTAGAGTCCAACAGCCCCATTGTTACTGTAGATGCCGCTGATTTTGAGACCCAGTCCGGCTTAAACATCGAATCCTATTTAAACAATTTGCCTAACTATAACCCGGCAACTACACCAACCACATCGCAGGGTGATGTGCAGATAACCCCAGTAAATTCTGTGGGTATCGCGTCTATTTCGCTGCGTGGTTTTGGTCCCAATCGCAGTCTAGTGCTGGTAAACGGCAAACGACCCACTCCGATTAACGCAATGATGGTTACCGACGTAAACGGTATTCCTTCAGCCCTAGTCCAACGTGTTGAAACTATTACTGGCGGTGCATCAGCGACTTACGGTGCCGACGCTGTGGCAGGTGTGACCAACTTTATTTTGAAAAACAATTTCGAAGGTTTTGAAATAGATTCCCAATATGGCATCACTGAAGCAGGCGATGGCCAAGAAGACCGCATCTCTGCAGTATTGGGAGCCAACTTCGCCGATGGTCGCGGCAACGTCACCATGGGGCTGGAACGCTACAGCCGCAAAGCAGCACTTGAATTAGGACGTGAGATCTACGAGAAAGACCGCTGGCAAAATCCTTTAGTAGGCGGCACCTTTGGCCTACAAGGTATCAACAGCTACAGTTGCAGCAGCGGTTATATTGCCCTCGGTCATGGCAGCTGTCCACACATCAATACCATCAACGCACTGCATGTCGCGCGCCCGGCCGGCACTAACGTCGTCAATCCGCTTGGGTTACCTGCTACCGGAATTCCAAACAGTGGCGGCTTCAACTTCAACCCCGATGGCACAATCTGGGTAGGCGGTAGTGAAGGTGGCGTATCCAAGTACAAAGGCCCGCGTGACACTGGCGAATATTACACACAGACAGCTCTCGACGCTGCGCGGCCGCCTTCCAGCATCGAGTTTAAGAACATAAAGTGGCATAACTCTCAGCAGCTTGCGAGTGCACCGCAAGATCGTTACTCCTTTTTCACGTCGGGTAACTTCGACGTGACCGATACCGTAAACCTCTATGTGCGTGGAACCTTCGCCGAGAGCAAGACCCGCACACTATTGTTCGGTACCAGCGTGGTAAATGGTTGGGAAGTATCTCTGCCCTACGATCCAATCAAAGACAGCCCAGTCAATCCCGCCTTGGACTACCGAGATACTGCCACCGTATTAGCTGTAGCGGCAAATCCCGGCGCTTACAAGAACCCGAGCTTCATCCCCTCGGGTGCAGCGGGCGCGCATTTCCCTGTGCCTAATGAGCTGGCTATCTTGTTGAACAGCAGAAACAACCCCAGTGGCCTGTGGCAGCCAAACTGGAACCCCAATCTTAGCCTCCCGCCGCGCAATACTTATAATACTAACGAGGTGTGGCAGGTAGAAACAGGTATGAACTTCGAATTACCATTCCGCGACTGGACCGGTGAAGCCTACGCGTCCCATGCCGAATCAGCCACGTCTAACCTCGCTGGCGGTAACCTGTCACTCGAACGCTATCGTCGGCTGATTAGCATGCCCGATTACGGCCGCAATTCTAAAGGCACGGGCAACACCAGCTACATGGGCGCAGATGGTAAGACCGTTATGGCTACCCGCCCAACCTTCGGAGTGGGTGACTTTACTTGCACATCTGGACTTTACGATACCTTGTTCAAAGGTGATGTGCCGCTCTCGAAAAATTGCTTTGACGCCATCAGTGCCGATTTGCAGACTCGCACCCAGAACCTTCAGGATATTGTCGAGCTTAACTTCCAGGGCTCTGTGATGGAGCTTCCTGCAGGTGAAGTCCGTGCAGCGGCCGGTTACCAGATGCGCCAAAATAGCGGGCAGTTCTACCCAGATGGTCTGCAGTCCACCAACTCGTTTACAGACCAAGTGGTGGGTGTATACCCAACTGGCACATTAGATGCCTCGACTTCTGTCGATGACTATTACGTAGAGGGGCTGGTGCCAGTTATTGAAGGTCTGCCGTTTATCAACAAGGTGGAACTGGAACTTGGCGCGCGTTTCTCCAAGTACGAACACACTGACGATGAGGTAACTTGGAAAATCTTGGCTAATTGGGAAGTTAACGACAAGCTCCGCTTCCGTGGTGGTTTCAACCGCGCAACACGTGCGCCAAACCTTGGTGAACTCTTCCTCAACCAACAGGAAATTTTCACTAGTGGGGGTGCCTTCGGTGATTCTTGCGGTTCTCGCTCGAACTTTCCGTACGGTGCTGGCGGAGTACTGCCCGATCCTATCCTGAACCCTGGCGAACCTCAGACCGCACTAGCTCCGGGTCAGACCACCGCAGGAGCACAGAGCACCTTCCTGATCTGTCAGGAACTTATGGGTGGAGCCGGCAGTCCTGCTGCAAACCGCTTCTACAACGTTTCTGACGCGGCAGGTGCAGCTGGTGGTGGCTTCGCGTGGGTGCAACAACAGGGCAACCGCAACCTAATTTCCGAGACAGCCGATACTTACACCTTTGGGGCAGTTGCCACTTCCCCTTGGGACAACGAATGGTTATCGGGCTTAAATGCATCGTTCGATGCCTATAGGATTGAAATTCAAGACGCGATCATGCTGTATTCGATGGACTACGCAGCGTTCCGTTGCTTTGGCCAGAATCAGGTCACCACCAAGGCAGCAGCAGCAACTGCCGCGGCGACCGAAGCTTGCCAGTTACTACCAAGAGACAAGGTCACCGGCGGCTCCTTAACGACCTCGTTGTCTTACGATAACCTAGCCACTATTAAAACCCAAGGTCTTGATATCGGCGTCAACTGGTTTGGTGATCTGGAAGCACTCGTAGGTTTACCCGGCAATTTGGGGCTCAGCATGCAGGCTACCGTCCTTGACTACTACAGAACTAAACAGTCAGCCGCGGCTTACGATGTGGAAACTGATTGGACCGGTACGCTTGGACCAAACTTGTCAGGAACCAACGGGGGGGCGTATGACTACCGCTTGTTTGGCTCTATCAACTACTCTCTCAACGACTGGAGTGTAAACCTGCGCTGGCGTCACCTGCCAGGCGTTAATACTGCTGCTTATGCCACGCAACAGGCAATCATCAAGAACAACCAAGCTGTTACTGGCGGCGCTAAAGGCATCCTGCTTGCCTACAACCCCATGGGTGGTGGTGGATACATGGCAGAGGTCAAATCTGCGGACTACAATATCTTGGATATGTCCTTCAACTGGAACATCAGCGAGGTATTTGTGTTACGTGGTGGCATAACCAACCTACTCGATGGCAAACCTGAACTAGTCGGTATAAACACCGGCGTTAAACAGGGTAGCGTTTTG
>CAIMTR010000285.1 GCA_903844415.1 uncultured Gammaproteobacteria bacterium | reverse complement strand
TTAGAAACAGGTTTTGAAAAAATTGTACTTACTGCTTCTGGCGGTCCTTTTCGTGATCTCCCATTGGCCGAATTTGCAAATGTGACACCAACTGCTGCTTGTAATCATCCAAACTGGAAAATGGGACAAAAAATTTCTGTTGATTCAGCAACCTTGATAAATAAGGCGTTGGAACTCATTGAAGCTAGTTATTTGTTTGCTACACCATCAAACAAGATCGAAATTTTGATTCATCCACAAAGTATTGTGCATTCTATGGTGTATTACTGTGACGGATCGGTGTTGGCACAGCTTGGAAATCCAGATATGCGTACTCCTATAGCTTATGGCTTGGCGTGGCCTAAGCGGATTCAGTCAAATGTTGCTCCTTTAGATCTAGTCAGCATAGGGGCTCTGGATTTTTATCCACCTGATATTTCTAGATTTCCTGGCCTCAAACTAGGTCGTGCGGTCGCTGAAGCCAAGGGTACTGCACCTGTTATTTTTAATGCTGCAAATGAAATTGCAGTGGCCGCTTTTCTACGCGGGCAACTGAGCTTTAGCCAAATACCTGTTATCATTGACACTGTTTTACAAAAGCTCGGGGATGGCAGAATTCATAGCCTAGAAGAGGTGCTCGAAACTGATTTACTGGCCCGCCAAATATCTATGGATTCACTTCCGTAAATTTTTATAAGAGCCTTAACAGATAATTTATCTCGAAGTTTTTTAATGAGTTTTTTAGACACTAGATCGCACTAAACAACATTTTTGTTGTCCAAACCTTGCTATATTTTTTTAGAACAGATTGTGGATTTTGTGGAATGGAGTTATTCGGAAATATATTTTTCAACTTACTGGCTATGCTGGTGACGTTGGGTATTCTGGTAACCATTCATGAATATGGTCACTTTCGTATTGCCCGCTTGTGCGGCGTCAAGGTAGAAAAATTTTCCATAGGATTTGGCAAGGCAATTGTGCGCTGGCGCGGCAAACCTTCAATCCCTAATTCTGCAATAAATGATGGGACAGAATTCGTGATTGCTATTTTACCTCTGGGTGGTTTTGTAAAAATGCTGGGTGAGCAGGATGATGTTTCCCCATCCCTACGTAATCAGGCGTTTAATCACAAGCCTCTACTGCAACGCTCAGCTATTGTAGCTGCCGGTCCACTCGCCAATTTTCTCCTTGCCATAGTGTTATATTGGCTCATGTTCATTACCGGGGTAACCGGATTGGCTCCCGTTGTTGGAGCGGTTGAGCCAGGCTCACCCGCGTCAATCGCAGGTTTGCGTGCAGGTGATGAGATACTTGCCGTAGATGGTATGAACACAAACACGTGGCAAGTTGTCAGATTACATCTCTTGGATCGACTCGGTGAAACCGGCACTCTTGAGTTGGAAGTGTCGGGTCCCGATGCCACCCAGACTCGTATTGTTTCCGTACCTTTGAACCGTTGGTTAGTGGGTACCGCTGATCCAGATTTAATGGATGAACTGGGTATCACGCCATTTCATCTGGTATTACCAGCTAAAATAGGTGAAGTTATAGCGGGTGGAAGAGCGGATGCAGCCGGTATACATGTAGATGATTTAATCAGCGAAGCCAACGGAGTTCCCATATATAAATGGGAAGATTGGTTGGCTGTTATACGAACTCATCCGGAACAACTCATTCAAACCAGTATAGTTCGAAACAACCAATTAATTGTTGTCTCCTTGCAACCGGCCG
>CAIMTR010000284.1 GCA_903844415.1 uncultured Gammaproteobacteria bacterium | reverse complement strand
TAAATCTACAAAGTTAATTTTTAAATAATTCCTACAATAACAATCCTCACAATTTACTAATAGAGTCATTTGATACCGACAGCCACGTGTGCTTCCTTTGAAAGTCGATGCGCCTAGTCTCTGACCTCGTAGAATCGCAGCTGCTGTTTTCGCTTTTTTAAAGTTCGTAATTATCATCCTCAAAGTAAGTTTAATTTAACACCATCAGAATCTGAGCGCTAACATTCTAAGAAATTTCGCCCTGCAACAACTCGGTGTGCCTGTGCGCTGAACATTCGTAACCGTGCTTTGATTATGCTTGGACTTCTTCCTCAGCATTCTTGGCGGCTTTCTCACAGATTTGAGACCAGTTTGCGAAGTACAGGATTGTAGCCAACACCACGTTGATGAGGATAAACCCGATCGAAAGCCCAAGCCAAAGCCCCTAGATTCCGAGTTTAAAGGTGAAGGCGAAGATGTTGGCGAGAGGTATACAGATAAAAACTGTAACGCAAATCATTCTAACTGACGCCACAGCCTGCAACCCAAATCCTTTGATGATTCCGCTCATCACATTTTGAGTGCTGTCAAAGAAATAGAACAACATGCAGGCCCACAGATTGTTTGTAAAGTGTGCCTTCACTTCTTCGTTGTCAGTGTACAGGTTTGCTAGGGCAAATCGGTAATTATACTGCACTATGCAGAGTAAGCTAGTGACAACCAAGGTATAAATTGAGAGGTGGAAAGTATAAAGCCGGGCTAGTCTTGGATTGTTCTAACCTGCGCTGTTCCCAATTAGCACGGACGCAGCAAGATGAATGCCATAGGGGATTTACCATATAAGCATTTCGTAATTAACCATCAAAACCATAGCTGCCTACTCCGCCACGCCTAAGTAGCCTGCCTCAAGAGCCAGAATCTCAGAGCCAAGCCACTCGAAGCCGATCATTAAGGCCCCAGGAATGCCGAGTTTTAAATACTCGCAGTGGCCAGTGGTAAAAAACTTAAATTAGGGTTTAACCCAAGCTTTTTAAATCTTGCCTAAATACCCACTGTAAATTGACAAACCAGCGAGCAGAGTGAAGTACGTTATATTCATGGAATAGCAGACGCCCATGTATCCGTAAAGTGGTGTCAGCACAGTGCACCAAATAAAGTGCATTGGAATGCCACATGCCTGGATAACTGTTGGCGCAACCGCTTCGTCCATTGAGTTCAAAAAAGTTTTATTTGCATCGAACAGGCCCATAAAAAGTAGTCCTGGGAACATGCCGCGAATGTAGTGACCAGCAATCAAGGCCACCTCTGTCTCCTGCCCCATTTAAAGTAAGATTTACTCTGCAAAACTCAAAATAAAAACAATTATTAGGTACATGGCTATCATCATGAATCTTCCCCTCCAGAGGATCTCACCACACATTTTGTGGTTTCTTGCCCCGTAAGCTTGGCTTACAAACGTACCAAGAGCAGAATTCATGCCAAACATGGTGGAAAAGGCAAGAATGTTGATCATCATGTTCGCGATACCAACTCCAGCCAGCTGCTCAACGTTATTCAGATTTCCCACAAAGTAGAAGTTGACCTGCTCGGCCAAAATGGTGAAGAACTGAGTAATTATCAGAGGGATAGCCAGCTTGGTGATACTCGCATAGATCTAGAGTGGATAAATTTCCATTTTTTATAAATCTTTTTATCAATTATAAGGGGTTTTGGGGTTTTGGGG
>CAIMTR010000283.1 GCA_903844415.1 uncultured Gammaproteobacteria bacterium | reverse complement strand
TTTTCATGCGTCAGATGCAAGGTGGTGGCGTCGGTGGTAAGGGCGGTCCAATGGCATTTGGCAAGAGTAAGGCCAAAATGCTTAGCGAAGATCAAGTGAAAATTACTTTTGCTGATGTGGCTGGCGTAGACGAGGCTAAGGAAGACGTTAAAGAATTGGTAGATTTTCTGCGTGAACCCGACAAGTTTCAGCGTCTGGGTGGAAGAATTCCTCGTGGTGTTTTGATGGTGGGACAACCAGGCACTGGAAAAACCTTACTGGCCAAAGCGATTGCCGGCGAAGCAAGAGTTCCTTTCTTTTCTATCTCAGGATCTGATTTTGTTGAAATGTTTGTTGGTGTGGGCGCTTCACGCGTGCGTGACATGTTCGATCAGGCTAAGAAACAGTCTCCTTGTATCATTTTTATTGATGAAATCGATGCTGTAGGAAGACATCGTGGTGCGGGTGTTGGTGGCGGTCACGATGAGCGTGAACAAACCTTGAACCAGTTGCTGGTGGAGATGGATGGTTTTGAGGGTAATGACGGTGTCATAGTTATTGCTGCCACAAATCGTCCTGATGTGCTGGACCCTGCGCTGTTGCGTCCTGGTCGTTTTGACCGCCAGGTTGTTGTTAGCTTGCCTGATATCCGTGGCCGTGAGCAGATCCTCAAAGTACATATGCGAAAAGTGCCTATTTCAGAAAGTGTGGTGGAGTCTGTGATTGCGCGTGCCACTCCGGGTTTTTCAGGTGCTGATCTTGCGAACTTGGTCAATGAAGCCGCGCTGTTTGCTGCCAGATCAGGCAAGCAACAAGTCACGATGGAAGAATTCGAAAAAGCTAAAGACAAGATTATGATGGGTGCTGAGCGTAAATCCATGGTTATGTCAAACAAGGAAAAACTCAATACTGCCTATCATGAGGCGGGTCATGCGATTGTAGGTAGGCTTGTGCCTGAGCATGATCCTGTCTACAAGGTCAGTATCATTCCTCGCGGCAGAGCCTTGGGCGTTACCATGTTCCTGCCTGAAGAAGATCGTTACAGTCACAGTAAACAAAGTATCTTGAGTCGGATTTGCAGCCTCTATGGTGGTCGTATCGCCGAAGAGATAACACTCGGGCCAGACGGCGTTACCACTGGTGCCTCCAATGATATTCAACGCGCAACATCAATGGCTCACAACATGGTCAAGAAATGGGGCTTGTCGGTTAAGTTAGGCCCGCTGCAATATGAAGATGATCAGGAAGAGTTGTTTCTGGGGCGTGGTGGTATGGGCGGTGGTGGCAAGGTATTGTCATCAGAAACCACACGAATGATCGATGAAGAAGTACGTTTGATCATCGACACTTGTTATGGTCGAGCTAAAAAGATCATTGAAGACAATCGCGATAAACTGGAGGCAATGAAAGATGCGTTGCTGGAGTACGAAACTATAGATGCTGGTCAAATAGATGACATCATGGCAGGTCGAAAACCAAGAATGCCTGCTGATTGGCCCGATGATTCTCGTTCGGGAAAACCAGTTAGTGAAGCTAATGAGGTAAAAGCAGATTTAAAATCTACCATTGGTGGTCCGGCGAGCCAACACTAGAACTTTTGTAAACAAAAATGTAATACATCGATAAAGAGGGCTCCGAGGAGCCCTTTTTTGTTTGTTGGAGATATGCACAAATGACGAATAGTCGTCCGATCAATTTTGGTGGTCGCGTCTTGGATCTGGCCAAAATACATGTGATGGGGATACTGAATATTACCCCGGACTCATTTTCTGATGGTGGAGAATTGTTGCGCTCTGGTCAGGTAGATATTGATAAAACGTTACTACGAGCAGAGCAGATGGTGCTCTCAGGAGCTAGTTTTCTGGATGTTGGAGGAGAATCCACGCGGCCAGGTGCACAAATGGTGGCTGCAGAGGAAGAGTTGGACCGTGTTGCCAAAGTAGTGGAGCTACTTGTGCAACGTTTTGATGTGGTGGTGTCTGTAGATACCAGCAATCCACACGTGATGAGGGCTTGTGCAGGTTTAGGTGCGGGTATGATAAATGACATACGTGCACTCGCGCGGCCAGGGGCAATGCAAGCATTGGCTGATTCTGGATTGCCGGTCTGTTTAATGCATATCAAGGGTGAGCCTAGCACTATGCAAAACTCACCTCAATTTGATGATGTAGTAACTGATGTAATGCAGTATTTTGAACATCGAATTGCTGAGTGTTGCGCAGCTGGAATCAAACTTGATCGGTTATTGCTTGATCCTGGTTTCGGTTTTGGAAAAACCCTATCCCATAATCTGCAATTGTTAAACAGTCTTGAACAATTTTCAGCGTTAGAATTGCCAATACTGGTAGGGCTCTCGCGCAAAAGGATGCTGGGTGAAATAACCGGAAAATTAGCTAAAGACAGGGGGGTTGCGGGTGTAGCAGCTGCGGTGATCGCTGTAATGAAAGGCGCATCTATTGTACGTACCCACGATGTTGCTGAGACTGTTGATGCGTTAAAGGTTTGCCAACACGTAAGAGATTGATTATTTGAAATAGCAACAAGAGTTGCCGTGATAAAAAATTACTGCTAAAAAATATATGCAGACGAATTTGTGGCAGAGGTATTAGTGAAAAAATATTTTGGAACTGATGGGATCAGAGGTGCAGTTGGTGAGTATCCAATTACGCCAGATTTCATGCTGAAATTGGGTTGGGCTACTGGGAAAGTTTTTGCACAAAAAGGCAAAGGTAAAGTCTTGATTGGCAAAGACACACGAATTTCCGGCTATATGTTCGAAGCAGCACTTGAAGCGGGGCTCTGTTCCGCTGGCATCGACATCAATATGGTCGGGCCCATGCCAACTCCTGCCATCGCTTATCTGACGCGAACCTTTGGGGCGCAGGCAGGTATTGTGATCAGTGCATCGCATAATGCTCATTACGATAATGGCATCAAATTTTTTTCAGCAGAAGGCGTAAAGCTTGATGATGAAATTGAACTGGCCATTGAAGCAGCGATGGAGATGGACTTCGTCATTGTACAGTCCAGTGAAATCGGCAAAGCTTCACGTATTACTGATGCCGCTGGGCGTTACATAGAATTTTGTAAAAGTACCTACAAATGTCCAACCAAGTTGCAAGGGTTGAAAATTGTGGTTGACTGTGCAAATGGCGCTACCTATCACGTCGCCCCAAATGTGTTTAAAGAGTTGGGGGCGAAAGTATCAGTCATTGCCAATACGCCTAATGGACTCAACATTAATGATGATTGTGGTTCTACCAAGCCAGCGAAATTGGCGGCCGAAGTGATCAGACAAAATGCAGATTTAGGTATTGCTTTTGATGGAGATGGCGACCGTGTAATCATGGTTGATCACACAGGTACGATTGTCGATGGGGATGAATTGTTGTTCATCATTGCCACTGCCAAGCTTGGCACAAAAAAAGATCATCGAGGAGTAGTAGGAACCTTGATGAGCAACCTAGGGTTAGAGCATGCTTTACAGGAAAAAGGTATTGACTTTGCCCGTGCCAAAGTTGGTGATCGTTATGTGATGGCTGAATTACTAGGCAGAAACTGGCTGTATGGTGGTGAATCTTCTGGGCATTTAATTTGTTTGGATGCGACAAGTACCGGCGACGGAATTATTTCAGCCTTGCAAGTATTGTCGGCGATGCAATCGAGCAGGCAAAGCCTACAAGCGCTTAAAAGCGGAATGGCAAAATATCCACAATTCATGATTAGTGTCAAAGTTGGAAACAGAGGAAAACTTGCCACTAATTCCATTATTGCAAATGCTATACGTGATATTGAGTCGACACTGGGGGATACGGGGCGGGTCTTATTACGTCCTTCAGGTACTGAGCCGGTCGTACGCGTAATGGTAGAAGGTATGGATGCAATTTTGGTAGAACGATTAACCTCAGAATTGGCAGGCGTTGTAGTCAGTGAGTTAGCTTGAAATACCAGCTATTTCTTGCATGAATTTGGCTTCTCCGCTAGCATTGCCGCCCGTTTTGACCACGCTATTGTAGAAGCTAATGGATAGACTCACTCTGGTTGCGGCCAACTGGAAAATGAATGGTCAGCGGGCGCAAATAGTTAAACTGATGCAAGACCTTAAAGTCGGATTGGATAATTTATCCGAGCTGGAAGTCGCAATATGTCCGCCGAGCGTTTATCTGGATTTGTTGCAAGCCATCCTCAATGGTTCTCAGTTGCACTTGGGGGCGCAAAACCTTTTTACTGAAGATCATGGCGCATTCACAGGAGAGATTTCTGCTCCTATGTTAAAAGATTTTGGTTGTCGCTACGTATTAGTTGGACACTCAGAAAGAAAAATTCATTTCGGAGAAACTGATGCAGTAATTGCTGCTAAGTTTGCCGCAGCACAAAAACATGGTCTGATGCCTATATTATGTGTGGGCGAGAGTGATGAGCAGCGTAAAGCCGGCTTATCAGAATTAGTAGTATCTGCGCAATTAACAACAGTGATTAAGCATGTTGGTGTAGAGGCATTTGGCGGGGCGGTAATTGCCTATGAGCCAGTTTGGGCAATTGGCACTGGCTTTACAGCTAAGCCTGAACAAGCCCAAACCATGCATAAAATGATTCGCTCGTTAATTGCCGAGTATGATGTGAAAGTTGCTGCAAACCTGCGCATAATTTATGGTGGCAGTGTGAGCGCCGCGAACGCTACAGAGTTGTCAATGCAGGTGGATATAGATGGCGCACTAGTAGGAGGAGCCTCCTTGGTGGCTAAACAATTTGTTGAGATTTGCACAGCCATGAATAGTAATAAAAAACTGCGCACTAATATTGATAATAAACTTTCATCGAAAACGGATTAAAGAAATAATATATTTATAAGCATGTCTAATCAGGATGCTGAAAGCTGAGAAACGGGTAAAATTTTTATATGGAAACTCTGATCGTAATTGTTCATGTTCTGGCTGCCTTGAGTATTGTTGGTTTGGTACTTATTCAGCATGGCAAGGGTGCCGATATGGGGGCATCATTTGGCAGTGGAGCTTCCCAAACGATTTTTGGGAGTGGTGGTAGTGGCAATGCGCTAACCAAATCCACCACATGGTTGGCAACAATATTTTTTATTACCAGTTTGGTTTTGGCGCTTTTTGCAAGACAACAAGCTTCCCAGGGGATTCAGGATGATTCATTAATCGAAAATGTCGATCTTTTGGAATCCATCACAACTGTGACACCGCAAGAGGCTGTTTCAACTTTAACTACAGCTGAACCGCTTTCTGATTTGCCGCTTGTTGATGTGGGTATAACTGACGGGGAATCACAAGTTGCTGATGAGACTGTTGTTACAGAACCGCTACCAGTTGACTCAAAACAGGTAGAAGCACCACAACTTTCTGAAGAATCCAAAATACAAGTTAATGAAACCAATGACTTGGGAACACAGATTGAAAAAGTCGCGAGTGATTTGGATAATCCTGTAGGTAATTAAAATTTATGCCGAAGTGGTGAAATTGGTAGACAC
>CAIMTR010000282.1 GCA_903844415.1 uncultured Gammaproteobacteria bacterium | reverse complement strand
TTCCAAGCTGCGCCAATCTACGCTTCATGTTGCTTTCCGCGCTAGGCCGGTAGCCGTTCGCTACTCTTGCCGCTGCTGCCTTTGCTGGAGCATCCGGGGGCGGTCTGAACGACAATTCATTGTCATTTAACAACAAACCTTGCACCCGATAATGCTTCATCCAAGACAACTCGCGCTCACGCTTCTCAATCACCGAAACCTCTGCTGGCATCGTTTCAAAAACTTTCATTTGAAACTGTCCAGCGTGATCGTTCCACGCTTCTTGCAACCTTTTAGAACTATGCTTACCGGCTTTTAATAAACTTCGATGCTCTCGCATCCTTTTGCCTGGTCTTCCTGCTGTGCAGCCTATATAGGCCGCGCCGGTACTTGCATCTTCTAAACCGTAGATTGTCACCATTTGGGATTCCCCTCTGTGGATAATACTTGCGCTCCGCGCTCGTGGGGTTCAGCTTCCGCATCACCCTAGTCGTTACACCTTCAGCGCCCTTTTAACTGCGCCGCTTGGCTCGGTATTGGCATCTCAGCTTTTTACCGAATTCACGGAGTTTTATAACGTCTATTGTTAAACGTTGTCGGCCAGCTCACCGGTACGACTTTGGATGTTCGTCGCAATGATGTCGCTGATCGAGCTATTGGCGAAGGCCATTTTTTAGCTCCTAAAAGTTATCAGAGTCGTTCGCTCATGGAATCAAATTGCTCTGCCAGGAGAGAACGTCGATCTTGCGCTTTGGTAGTCGTGACCGCACCGGGTGTGGAGCTTTTCACGCTAACCGCTGCCGCCCGAGCCGACTTAGCAGCTTTATTGGCTGCTGCCCTTTTCTGTGCGTCAACGTCGGCTTGTCGGCTCTGTTGAACAGCATCAAAAAGGTTCGGATCAAGGCGTACTGCCTTTTCGTATGCATCTTGCAGGTCAGTCGCAACGCCGCTCTGTAGGAGCTGGATCATTACTGGCCGAGCTTCTTCAAAATGCTCAACCTTTTGGGAAAACTGGTTAATTTCCCCAAGTAAAGCAGAATTCTGTGCTTGTTCTTGTTGCTGTTTCCAACCGTTTATTTCTCCGCGAACCGAATTCAACTCGTTTTGCAAGCTATAAACCATTGGATCGACAGGCGTTTGTTGTGGCAAACCCTGCACTTGGCCTAAATTTACACCGTACTGTTGTGCAAGTCTACCGAATAGTTGCAATTTTTGTTCAGGTGTGCTGTATCGCAGGGCGTGGTCGGCCTCAAGCAGGGCTTTTACCGCTCTCGGTGGGTCAATGCCCAACCCTTGAATCGTTTGCAGGTAGGGCTGCACCGCCTCCTGCATCTGGTCGGCGAACTCAGCTTTTGCTTTCAGCGGCTCGTAACCCGCCTTCATTTGCTCCTCGCGCTGATACGCATATTCCTGAATGCGGGCTGGCGCGGTTTTCCAGTCTTCGTGATAATCCTTTTTCCAACTCGCCGGGGGACGTTTCCAGACGGGTTCCTCTGCCGGTTCCGGCTGCTCTGCTTTGGAAGCGAATTTCCCTGTTTCGTCGCGGGACCGTTCAGCGGTATTGGCCTGCTCGGGTTGCGGCGCAGCCTCGGCCTCGTCAAATTGTTGAGACAACAATTCACGCCTTGCGTCAGCGTTTTCAACCGGAACGATGGAATTCAGATCTTCAGCCATTTTGATTCTCCCTGTGGGGGTGGATTATCTGCGGGTGAAACGGGTTTCTTCTCTGAGCTTGTGCAAAATCTTGTTGGCTTCCTTGTGCGTCATGTTCGCCAGTTGCGCCCGCAGAACCTCTTTGCGCGTGTCTTTTACCGGCGTCACCTTGTTTTCCATTGATTCGTTGCCTATCTCGATGCAATTGTGTTCGCGCAAGTGTTCGCGGTGCTGACGCCTGCCGGTAATCATTGACCCGTCAACCATCGACTGATAGGGCTGAATGTCGCCCAAGATGTAATGCGCCTGCGGCTCGGGGTCGTAGTCGTTCACCTCGATCGCCTCGCCCTTGATGTATATCCAGCGTTTTCTAGTCATAGCAATGCAAGCACTTCCTCGTCGTCCATTTCGATATGCTCTGTTAGGAGCGCCTCAACCCTTGAAATATCCCGCATCAATTTGTCAAAATCAATTTGACTGACTGTGGGGGCGGTTTGTTGCCCTCGGGCTTTTGTTTTGACAAACGGGGCGACGATTTCTTCGGCGATTTCGGGCTTGCCTTCGACGATCCGCTCGTAGAGGTCAATGATTTCGCGCTTGCGCTTTTCTTTCTTTTCGCGCTCTTCGGCCCATCGTTTCTTTTTATAGTCGCCGTCGTGCGTGTCGTCGACAATGATGATCGGCGGCGTGTAGACGGTGACGGTCCCGGCGCTTCCGGTAGCGTCAGCCCCAACAAGCGCAGCAATCGAAGCCAGAGTGACATTGCCCACCGCTGCGGTGGCTGCGGCGCCGGAGAGCGAGACGGTGACGCTGACGCCTTCATTACCGACCGCCCCGGTCGCTTGGACGCCGGTAATGGATAGGGTGAGGCTTGGTGCAACGGTTCCGGCTGCGCCGGTTCCGGCAACGCCGGTAAGGGCATTACTTTGGGACAGCCCGAGGTTGCCGACCGATCCGGTCCCGACGACGCCGGTAACGGGGAGACTGTCCCAGAAAGCAGCGTCCCAAGTGCCGGTATCCCATGCTCCTTGTGCCATTTATCAGGCAATTCGGATCAGCGCGTTTGTCGCGTCGCTGGTTGGCATCGTCAACGTAAAAGTACCCGCTGTGATGGTCTGACTGCCAAAGGTGTGAACGCTGATCGCCTTGTTGCTTTGGGTCGAGTTGTAGACGAGTACCGCGTCAAACGCGGTCGTCAGGGTGACGGTCGTGTAAGTGAAGCTCGCGCTCGGTGTCCAGTACCCCGTCGTGCCGCTTGTAGTGGGCGCTGTGGCGTTTGTGACTGTTACGCC
>CAIMTR010000281.1 GCA_903844415.1 uncultured Gammaproteobacteria bacterium | reverse complement strand
TCCTTTCTTGCATACCTCCAGCCGGCCCTAGAATGTTTCAGAATTCTTTTGGACTACAGTTTGTAGAACAACGAGAGCGTGAGCGGATTTTTATTTTGGCGGCAGGTGGCAATGGTAATTGGCGCCAGATTCATACCGATGGCCGCGATCAGGTAGGACAAGTGTCGGGAGATGATAATAACCCGCTGTTTTTTGGCCGATCGGTTGCTAAATGGGAAGGTGACACCCTGGTGGTCGATTCCAAAGGTTTTAATGAAGGGTTCTGGTTTTCCAATGGTGGCCTGCCACATACCTCACAGTTACATCTGGTCGAGCGCTTCACACGTCTGGATCTCAACACATTGAATTACGCAGTTACTGTCGATGATCCAGGTGCTTATACACGCGAATGGACCAGTAGTTGGACCCTGCAGTGGGTGCCTGGCTTAGAATTGCCCGAATATTACTGTCAAGACAACAGGCCTTGATTAACAGTGTTTCAGGGTTACGAAAATCTTTCGCAAGGAGAAATCAGGTGCAAATAAAATTTAGGCAAATATTTACTACTTTTTCGCTAGTGCCATTATTGTTTTTGGCCACTACAACAACTTTTGCCGCAGAACCAGAGGCCCCACCATCTTTGCCAGCACCACGGCATGCTGATGGTCGAATCAATTTTGGGCCTCCTGAAGGTGAAGCCGGATTTTGGGCTAGACGTACAGCGAATTTAGTCATCAACCCCAATTCCTACGAGGCACGTGCCACACTAAGATCACCTATTCACATAGATGCTGTGCCGTTGCAACCATGGGCACTAGCAATGACAAATTTTCGCCATAGTCTTTATCTGGCCAGTGAGCCTTATACTCGGTGCAAACCAGCGGGTGGTCCACGTCAAATCATGTCGCCTTATGGGTTCGAAATAATCGACATGCCAGAACTAGAGAGGGTTTATATATTAACCATTTCCAATGCGATGACTTATCGCATTATTTATATGGACGGTCGTGAACATCCTGCAAATTTGCATCCCTCTTATTTCGGTCACTCAGTGGGTCACTGGGAGGGCGATACCTTGGTGGTCGATACCATCGGCATGAATGAATCATCCTGGATGAGTCGGGACGGCTTGCCAAGCACAGATCAATTACATCTGACAGAAAGATTTACCCGTGAGAATAAAGATACCATGCAATACAAAGTCACCATTGATGATCCAGGGGCCTACACAGCACCCTGGGAAAGTGGCTTTGTAGTAGGTTGGTCTGATGGGGAAGAAATGTTCGAATACGTATGCCAGGAAAACAATTTGTCGCCTGAGTCCATGCTGGGTGAAGGTCGTATAAGTACAATTGTGCCCTAATCATAAGCATACATTTGCCAACTTCAAGATGACGAAATTAGTGCAAAAAAAGATAAATAAACTTAGCGCAGGAATTTGCCATGTATAAATTTATGATGGGTTTTTTATTAACTCTGGTGTGTTTTATTTCTACGGCGGTGGCGCAAGAAGGGCATCCGCTTGTCGGTACTTGGCAGGGCGAATGGGGTTCCACTACTGCTGATAGTAATTTTCTGACTATCATCATGTACTGGGATGGTAAGGCTATAACTGGACTGGTCAATCCCGGGCCAGACTCCACTTCATTACAAACAGTACAGCTTGACTCTTCAAGTTGGACAGTAACGATTGAAACCGATCTAAAGGATGAGGCAGGCACTGCTTTTCATTTTAAAGCAAAGGGTATGCTGGAGAATATAGGTTCGCAAACTCGATCTTTACATGGCGAGTGGCAGCATGAAAGTGGCAAGGGAAATTTCACTCTTACACGGCAAAGCGGGACTTGAGGAAAGGCAGGATCTAAGGGTTTTACAGCACCAGTGCTTGCAGACGCCGTAAAATTTGCAGCGCTAGTTCTCGCCGCATCTCCTGTTGAATAATTTTAGCCTCATCGGTTTTGGCTACAGCATTTTCTGGATCTGCCAGATATACCTTTTCCAAGGTAATGATCTCAGGTTCAATCAGGATGGTCTCAGAATTATTTAATTGAAACTGCACACTCATGCTCAATTCATATTCACCAGCACGAGCCTGACTGTTTACGCTCAGTGCGCGTTCAAAAAATTGTTCAGAGCCCACCTGCAAGCGATAATCAGTAACTCCCCCTGCATCTAAAACTACTTTGTTGTTGCGTAACACGCGGCGTAATTCTCGCACGAAAGCACTGTTTGGATCTGCGCTTTGCACCTGTAAGGATTGTAATGCCAAAGGTAATTCGGCACTGCCGCGCAAAGTAAAACCACAAGCACTCAACAAGCCAATTACTGTCAGTGTGATTAAGAGGCGGAATCCGGTGGATGTTTGCACGTTTTGTCCTCGACAAATGCTGCTTAAGCTTGAGTGTGAAGTTTATATTGGATATTGCCCATCGCACTTATGAGGCAGCAACGAAAGCTAGTCTCTATTTTTATGCCAATTTTCAGCTCACCACAATGTTAATCAGACGATCTGGAACCACGATCACTTTGCGCACAGTGAAACCGTTAGTAAATTTCAGGATGGTCTCATTAGAAAAAGCTGCAGCCTCAATAGATTCCTTGCTACTGCCGGCAGCTAATTCCAGCACAGTACGCAATTTGCCATTAACCTGAGCAGCAATGCTGACCTTGTTTTGCACCAGCGCACTTTCATCATAACCGGGCCATGCTGCATCGATGACCGCGCCCTGTTTGCCCAGATGGTGCCAGAGCACATGACACATATGCGGCACGATGGGAGCCAATAACAACACCATCGCTTCCATTGCTTCCTGCACAACGGCCTGATGTTGGCCGCCGTCTTGTACTATTTGCGTGGTGCAATATTTGCTGAGATCGTTATACAGTTCCATCACTGCCGCAATTGCAGTATTGAATACCTGACGGCGCTCATAATCATCGCTTACCTTTTTTATGGTGCTGTGGGTTTTCAGTCGTAATTCTTTTTGCACCTCGTTCAATTGGGCAAGTACCAGCGGCGCTGGAGCGGGGCTGAAGCTGCCAATAATTTTCCATAGTCTTTTAAGGAAACGATAAGCTCCTTCTACTCCACTATCGGACCATTCCAAACTCTGGTCAGGTGGCGACGTAAACATCATGTACATACGCACAGTATCAGCGCCGTATTGTGCAATCAGACCTTCTGGGTCGACAGTATTGCCTTGCGACTTCGACATTTTGGTGCCGTCTTTAAGCACCATACCCTGGGTGAGCAGACGTTTAAATGGCTCATCAGTAGTAACCAGGCCTTCGTCGCGCAACAGTTTGTGGAAGAAGCGCGAGTACAATAAATGTAGGATGGCGTGTTCAATACCTCCGATGTATTGGTCAACATCCAGCCAATAAGATACCTCTTTCTTGTTCAGCATTCCCTCGGCATAACGGGCACAAGTAAACCTAGTGTAATACCACGACGATTCCATAAAAGTGTCGAAGGTATCTGTTTCACGCTCTGCTTTACCACCGCAACTTGGGCAAATGCAGTTGATAAAAGAGTCCATTTTTTTGATAGGGGAGCCACTACCATCAAATTCCACGTCCACTGGCAAGATCACAGGCAAATCTGCGTCAGGTACACGTACGGCACCACAAGAGTTGCAATTGATAATTGGGATGGGAGTGCCCCAATAACGTTGGCGACTGACTCCCCAGTCGCGCAAACGAAAATTCACCGTCTTGCGGCCGGTGCCTTGCGTCAGGAAATACGTGGTCAGTTGTTCAAACGCCTGCTTAAAATTAAGACCTGTATAAATACCCGAATCGATCAAGAGGCCCTTGTCGACAAAAGCTGCTTTTTTGATATCACAATTTTGATGACCACCGGGCATAATTACCTGTTTTATGGCGAGCTTATATTTCTGTGCAAACTCGTAATCACGTTGGTCATGCGCGGGCACAGACATCACAGCACCAGAGCCATAAGACATCAGCACAAAATTGGCAACCCACACAGGCACTAGTTCTCCTGTTAGGGGATGAATGGCTTTAATGCCGGTATCCATACCTTCTTTTTCGAGCGTGGCCATGTCGGCTTCGGCGAGTTTGATGTTGTCCTGGCGTTTGATAAATGCAGCTAAAGCAGGGTTACTGGTGGCTGCTTGTAGGGCCAGTGGATGTTGTGCAGCAATTGCACAATAGGTAACACCCATAATGGTATCTGGGCGGGTCGTATAAACGGTGAAAATGTCCTTGCTGCCGGCCACCTTAAATTCAAACTCAAGACCTTCGGAGCGGCCAATCCAGTTTTGTTGCATCACCCGTACGCGTTCCGGCCAACCGTCGAGTTTGTCGAGATCACGCAGTAGCTCATCTGCATAGTCGGTAATTTTGATGAACCACTGTGGAATTTTGCGGCGTTCCACTAAAGCGCCGGAACGCCATCCACGCCCGTCAATCACTTGTTCATTGGCAAGCACGGTCTGATCAATCGGATCCCAGTTCACTTCAGCGTCTTTTTTGTAGACTAGACCTTTCTCAAACAGGCGACAGAAAAACCATTGTTCCCAGCGGTAATAATCGGGATGGCACGTGGCAATCTCGCGATCCCAATCGTAGGCATAACCAAGTTGCTGCAATTGCTTGCGCATGTAGGCAATGTTTTCATAGGTCCATTGGGCGGGCGGAACGTTATGTTTCATGGCTGCATTTTCTGCGGGCAGACCAAACGCATCCCAACCCATTGGCTGCAACACATTAAAGCCACGCATACGCTGAAAACGCGAAATTACATCGCCAATGGTGTAGTTGCGGACATGTCCCATGTGTAACCTGCCGCTGGGATAGGGAAACATGGAGAGGCAGTAAAACTTTGGTTTGGCAAGGTTGACTTCAACTTTGAAGCTGCCGTGTTCGCGCCAATAGTCTTGGGCAGCGGTTTCAACTTCTTTGGGGGTATAGTCTTCAGAGATGGATAGGGACATTGGCTTTACTGTTGCTTAAAAATTGACCGCGAAGAATACCAAACAAAGCACTGTTGCCTCCACCACCCAATTGGGTGTGAGAGTCAAATTTTCTAAAGCACATTGTGCATGCGCCAGGCATCTTGACCGTCTTCGTAATAGTCGGGGATGCTGGCAAAACTTACATAATGTAATTTTTTATAGAGAGCGATGGCGCTAATGTTGCCTTTGGCTACTTCTAACCGGATATGAGTGCATCCTTGTTGTTTGCCTTTTTTTGCCGCGCGCTCAAGTAATTTACCCCCCAAGCCCATGCCGCGGGCCTTAGGCGCAATGGCCAGCGAATAAGCACGAACAACTGTGCTGTTCTTACGGGTAAAGGCCAAACAATAGCCAAGCAGTTGTCCAGGGCTAGCAGTTGCATTGGCAACCAAAAGAATACCATTGCTAGCGTTAATCCAATGGCGCATACGGCGCTCATTCAATCGTTCACCGGTAAAACTGAGGTTTTCAAGGGCCAGTAGATTAGCGAGATCTGCCGCGCGTGCCGGGCGAATATGGCAGGATAGTTTTGGGGAAGTTTTCATCAGTAATGCTAACGAGCAAAATGGGGGGGATTAATCGCTAACTAGTGGCTGGACTGGTGTTAAGAACTAAAGTCAGGATTCTAACACCGCGCTCGATATTCCGTCTTGCTTTAGGTTGAAAAAAAGGCATACTGCGGTCGTATCAGGCACGAGTAGGGAGACCACGAAATACATGTCCAACGTACTTATCGTAGTGGACCGACTGGAAGATTGGGAGCCCTATTACCCAAGCGATCTGGTAATTTCATTTGATCAATATCTCTCATTAAAAACCACTCTCAATCAGCGTATTCGTGTACTCAATCTGTGCAGTGATTACAGTTACTTGAGTCAGGGTTATTACTGCTCATTGCTGGCGGAAGCCAAAGCTCATCATGTAATTCCTCCCAGCAAAGTACTTAACGATATCTGGTCGCCCATGCTTTACCAGTTAAACGTAGAAGAGCTGTTTTCTGCCCTCAACAAGATGTACCGCAATCAGGAACGCCCCGACCAACTCGAATTCAAAACTTATTTTGGTCAAGTAGAAGAACCTTCGCTCAAGCCGCTGGCGCGAGTAGTATTTGAACGGTTTCCATCCCCCATCGTATCGCTCACTTTGAAATATCTGGATGGCAACTGGGTGATTGCCGATCTCGGCATCATCGACCATAAAAGTTTAACCGATGCCGAAGAAACTGCCTTTGGTGAGGCCCTTGATAATTTCAGCCGTGAAATATGGCATCCGAAAAAAACTCGTAAACATGCCAAGTACGATCTAGCCGTATTGGTCAACGAGAAAGAAGTCTATCCACCTAGCAACATGCCGGCTATCAAGAAATTTATACAAGCCGGCAAAAACCTAGGTGTTAACGTCGAAATTATTTCGCCCGATGACTTTATGCGTCTGCCTGAATTCGATGCTTTGTTTATCCGCGAAACTACTAGCATAGAACATCACACTTATCGCTTCTCCAAAAAAGCAGAGAGTTTGGGTTTGGTTGTAATAGACGATCCCACCTCCATTTTGCGCTGCACCAACAAA
Source organism: uncultured Gammaproteobacteria bacterium (assembly GCA_903844415.1). Classification (GTDB taxonomy): domain Bacteria; phylum Pseudomonadota; class Gammaproteobacteria; order Pseudomonadales; family Pseudohongiellaceae; genus CAILUG01. The sequence goes on along the minus strand of CAIMTR010000281.1, from coordinate 2,128 downwards.
ATATATCTTGCCGACTTGTTCGCTACTACCGGAGTGCCTGCACCGAGGACATTGATTCTCAACCGTGATCGTCCCGAACAACTGGCTTTGGCTGCAGAAACTCTTGGATTTCCAATTGTAATAAAAATTCCGGATGGTTCTTTTTCGCGCGGAGTAGTCAAAGTAGAAGATATGCACGAGTTACACAGCAAAACTCGTCCTCTGTTTGAAGAATCTAGTTTGTTGTTGGCGCAGGAATTTTTGTACACCGATTTCGATTGGCGTATTGGTATACTCAACAATAAGGCGCTGTATGCTTGTCGCTATTACATGGTCAAAGATCACTGGCAGATTTACCGGCACTCTGATGAACCCAGCGACAAAACAAAAGCCAAAGCCGGCGGTTTCGATACGCTACCCACTTTCGAAGTGCCTCGTTCAGTTTTGCAAGCGGCACTCAAGGCTACCAAAGCGATCGGTGACGGTTTCTACGGCGTAGATGTGAAACAGTGGGGCGATAAAGCCTACGTGATAGAAGTAAACGACAACCCTAGCATTGAAGCCGGAGTTGAAGATCAATATCTGGGCAACGAATTGTATAGCTTAATCATGCAGGAGTTTGTACGGCGTATTGAAGAATAAATAATTGGTACCATTTCAACAGTCCATAACTAGATGAGCCTAAAATGACTATTAAAGTTGGCGATAAAATTCCGTCTGTAACTCTCAAGGTGATGGGAGAAAAAGGTCCGCAGAATATCACTACGAACGAATTGTTTGACGGCAAAAAAGTGGTGATGTTTGCAGTACCGGGTGCCTTCACCCCTGGCTGCTCACTGACGCATCTTCCAGGCTATGTAGTAAAAGCCGATGAAATAAAAGCTAAAGGTGTAGACAGCATTATTTGTATGTCGGTAAACGACGCCTTTGTCATGTCTGCCTGGGGCAAAGCACAAAATGCTGATCATCTCATTATGCTAGCCGACGGCAATGCTGACTTCGCCAATGCCATGGGTCTAGCTTTGGACGGTAGCGGCTACGGCATGGGCACACGTTGCAAACGGATGGCGATGGTAGTCGACAATGGTGTTGTAACGCATTTTGTGATCGAACCTCCCGGTGGCATTGTGGTGAGTTCTGCCGAAGCGATTTTGCAGGTGCTGTAAACTTTTGCGTCATTCTGCTGCCTAATAATAGGCTTTACCCGTTTGCGTCAATCCGCGTTTTATTGGTTTGGTAGAAAAATACCAACAGCGATAGGGATACAGCATGTTTTCTGACTACAAAATTGCCAGCAACAGTTCCGTTGATAGCCGCAAGTTTTCTTTCCAGCTATAACCAATAATTTCCAGACCGGTTTCTTTGTCAAGAAAAGGCATCTTCTCGTTATCGTTTACCAGAAAACGATAATCTACAGTGACTTCCTCGCCCGCTTGCATTGCGCGCATGGCAAACACAAATCCCAAATGCCACAGTCCGCTGGGATGAAAAGAATGATTCACATAACAGTCATCTGGCCAATCGGTGCTTACAGTGTGGTAGTTTTCAAACCAGCGGACACAGGCATCATCTTCGGGTGAGCCAGCCACCAACGCTTCTCGTTCTGCTTTGTTATAAACTTTGTTGATGGCATCCGGGGCAAGTAATACCTGACCCTGTGTTACTGCCTCTAATAAATACACACCTTTGCCGTGGGCATGGCGGGCAAGTTTGATTTCATAGTTCGGGACAATCATGCCTTAGTAAACCTGTAGCGTGTTTGAAGATTAAGCAGAATAAGGATAGATCCTCGGGATGTCCATCCATAATAAAATTGTAAAGTAAGTTGCTATTAAAACGAGTGGTTTTGCACGAATTAACTCAGTTTTAATATGCCTCTGATTGATCGTGTTATGGTGGATAACTAGCTCAGCATCACGCGTGAACATATCCATGTAGATCTCATCGACTTCCCTACCGATGAGGGCTCCCGAACTAGGTCTTCAACCCGGCCAGATGTATGTCGTGTAGCTCAAATTTCAAGTTGGTCCACTACTAGTTTTTGCTTAGATTAAGTTAGTGTACTCAACAGCAGGTACAATGTTTGATTTTTAGATAGTTATTAAACATGCATATTTTCAACGCAATTTTCCCTGTAGTTGCCATTGCT
>CAIMTR010000280.1 GCA_903844415.1 uncultured Gammaproteobacteria bacterium | reverse complement strand
TGATTAATGATGGTATCAATTGCAATTGCAGTTTTGCCTACTTGGCGGTCACCGATAATCAGTTCGCGTTGGCCACGACCAATTGGCACCATAGCATCAATTGCTTTCAGGCCCGTCTGTAGCGGCTGAGAAACCGACTGACGCGCAATTACCCCTGGTGCAACTTTTTCAACCGCATCAGTAAGCTTGGCGTTGAGCGGGCCTTTGCCGTCAATAGGATTGCCTAGGGCATCCACCACGCGACCTTCCAACTCTGGCCCAATTGGCACTTCCAGAATGCGCTTCGTACATCGGCAGGTTTGACCTTCGGCCAGGCTCTGGTAATCGCCCAGAACCACTGCGCCTACCGAGTCGCGCTCTAGGTTGAGTGCCATACCATAAACACCACCTTCAAACTCAATCATCTCCCCGTACATCACATCTGCAAGACCATGAATTCGTATAATTCCGTCTGACACACTGACGATAGTTCCTTCATTTTTAGCTTGTGCGGTGACATCCAGTTTTTGGATTCGTTGTTTGATGATTTCGCTGATTTCTGATGGATTCAGTTGCTGCATGCTTTCTTCCTCAATTTTTTTGCTTGTCTTTTTGGCTGTTTTGCCTGATTAGCTAATGGGAAATTCTTAGTGAACTTTAAATGCTCGGGTCACGCATTCATGGTCTCTGCTAATTTGTTTAATTTACCGCGGATAGAACCATCGATAACTAGATCTCCTGCGCGCACTACAATCCCGCCAATGAGAAACTTGTCGACTCGTGTATTCAATTTTATTTCCCGTTTTAACCTGTTTTTCAGCGCTACCGACAATTTTTGCTGCGCCTGGGCATCCATACTAAAAGCAGAAATTACCTCTACTTCTATGGTTTTCTCTCGTTCCGCTTTCAACTCTTCAAACAACTTGAACACTTCAGGCAACAGCGAGAGGCGCTTATTGTTAGCCAACACTCTGACAAAATTTTGCCCGCTTTTATCAAGCGAATCGCCACAAAGATCAATCAATGTCAGTGCTTGCTGCTCTGCACTGCGAGACGGGGCAGCTAAAAAACTGGCGACTTGCTCCATTTTGGCCAAGGCTGCCAGCAATCCCAACATGGATGACCAATCCATAAGCCTATCTGCTGCAACTGCTGTTTCAAACGCAGCTTTAGCATAGGGTCGTGCTAGTGTTGTTAATTGCGCCATTGCGTAGTCTTTCCTCGGCTGTCAAAAAGCAAGCTGCAACCTTTCAGTTGTTATAGGCTAGCAGCCAGTTTATCCAGTAGTGATGCATGGGTTTTTTCATCAACGGAAGCCTGCAGAATTTTTTCCGCACCCGCTACCACAATACCAGCAACCTGTAATCGCAACTGCTCACGCGCCCGGTTGACCTGTTGGTCGAGTTCGGCCTGTGCACCGGCGATCAGACGATTGCCTTCCTCTCGTGCCTTTTCTTTGGCCTCGTCTACAATTTGACTGGCTCGCTTATTAGCCTGATCAATAATGCCTGCCGAATTAACTTTGGCTTCTTTCAGCATTTCGGCCGCACGCCCTTGCGCCATTTCGAGGTTGTGCCCAGCACGGGAAGCCGCTTCCAAGCCATCGGCAATTTTCTTCTGTCGTTCTTCTAGCGCCTTAGTAATAGGCGGCCAGACAAACCTCTGGCAAAACCAGACAAACATGAAGAATGCGATTATTTGACCGATAATCGTTGCATTCAAATCCATAACCTTTCCTCTACTTCGTGTTTCTGGTTTTACGGGTTTTCCCGTCGACCAGCACTTTTTGATTTAGCCGTTTAGGGTTCACTTATAACGCAATCTTCAGCCAATAAAGGGATTGGCAAAGATAAACAGGAACGCAATGCCCACACCGATAATTGAGATAACGTCAACAAATGCTGCTACCAGGAAAAACTGGGTTTGCAGACGCGGGGCCAGCTCGGGCTGACGCGCAGAACTTTCGATCAACTTGCCGCCCAAGTTACCAAACGCAATCGCAGTGCCTGCACCACAAATTCCAAAAATGATAGCTGCCGCAATTAAAGTAAAGGCTTGTATTGTTTCCATAGTTATCTCCAGATGTTGTCGGTAAGTTTAAACTGTTAATGAGTATTATGTGCTTGATTAATATACACAATCGTAAGCATCATAAAGAGGTAAGCCTGTAAAATGATGACCAAGATATGGAACACCGACCAAGCAAAATTAAACGGTAGTTGGTAGTAGCCAATCATGCCAATTACCAGAAAAATTACTTCCCCTGCAAACAGGTTGCCATAAAGTCGCAAAGCCAAAGAAACCGGTTTTGCCAAAAACCCGGGCAATTCGAGAATAAGATTAAGGGGAATTGCCCATTTGCCAAAGGGGTGAAAAGCAAACTCGCCAAGGAATCCTCCTAAGCCTTTATTTTTAATGCTGTAGTAAATCACTAGGAAGAAAATGCTGAGGGAAAAGCCCAGAGTAATATTGATGTCGGTAGACGGTACTGATTTAAAGAAGAGGTGCGGATCGCCTGTGATGGCTTGCGCTGCCAGCGGGATCATGTCCACAGGAACAAGATCCATCGCGTTCATTAAAAAAATCCAGCAGAAAATTGTTAACCCTAGCGGACCAAGATACGCACAATTACCGTGAAAGCTGTTTTTGATACTGTTTTGTACCATTTCTATTACAAACTCAACGGCATTCTGCAAACCGCCGGGAACCCCTGACGTAGCTTTGCGGCTAACCGAGAAGAACAAGCCCAAAAAAACCAACCCTAACACTACAGACATCAGCATTGTATCCACATGAATCGACCAGAAGCCCATGTTGGTGGCTTCTTCTGCGGTATGTGCAAATCCCAAATGTCCTTCTTCCGTTTTGCCGTAAGTTAGAAAACTTAGATGATGGCGAACGTATTCCGATGCATTCTCGTAAACCGGAGCTTCTTCAGCTATTTCAACAACTTCTGCCATTGCGTGTTTTCACCAAGCTAATTTAGATTTTTTGTTCTAACTACTAAGCCTTACAAAACTTACTATCCCAATTATATGAGCCAGGACAAAGCCTGCAAATAAGCTAGGAACATTCAAGGGTTTCACAAATACAAACGCCAGCGAAAAACCCATCCCAATCAACGCCAGTTTTATAAACTCTCCGACGTAAGCATTGCGCACAACATTTTCTATTGCTCGCGCACCGTACTGACTGAAAACTTTTTTAGCAAAGTAGGCGCTGGGAATTATGCATATCATTCCACCCAGCAGCACAGAATAGGAGCTCACGACCCCCAAAACCAGAAAGGAAACACCTGCAGACAACAACAAAACTGTTAGCTGAATAAGGATAATTCTGGTAATCGGGTGCGTTATTTTGGTTGGGATTGATCTGGCCAAATTATCCGCCCCCTACCCCTGCTTTCTTCTTTCCATCAAAAGCCGCGCAGTATATTGACATTAACTGATACCGGCAACTGGAAATCGGTTCAAAAAGAGACACATTCCACATCAATTTATGTGTGCAAGTATGCCATCGAGTTGATCGAGCGAGCTGTATTTGAAGATCAGCCGACCCTTGCCCTTCGCATTGTGTTCTATTAATACTACAGCGCCCAGTTTGCTCGATAGCTCATCCAGGAGAGAACTTATGTCGGGATCTGTTTGTGTTGGTTTGCTGTCCGCCTTTTTTTCGGCCTGCAAGCGCCTTACCAACACTTCGGTTTGTCTAACAGACAAGCTTTTGCCAATCACAACTCTTGCTGTGCTCACCTGCAGATTTGCAGACAAGGACAACAATGCCCGCGCGTGGCCCATTTCCAGGTCTCCATGCTCCAAAAATGTTCTTACCTCTAGCTCTAGGTTCATCAGCCGCAGTAAATTAGTTACTGCTGTTCTTGATTTTCCTACCGCATCAGCTACACCCTGCTGGGTTAGCTCAAATTCATCTTGTAGGCGTTTAAGCGCTATGGCCTCTTCGATGGGGTTTAGGTTTTCGCGTTGAATATTTTCGATCAGCGCCATGGCAATTGCGGCAGAATCAGGCACATCTCTGACAATAACAGGGATTTTGTCTAATCCCGCCATTTGGCTAGCGCGCCAGCGACGCTCGCCGGCAATTATTTCGAATTTTGTAGGCGTTATTGGTCGGACTACTATGGGCTGCATAACGCCCTGGATTCTAATGGACTGAGCAAGCTCCTCCAGGCTTTCGGGACGTAAATCCATACGCGGCTGGTATTTGCCGGGTTGGATGAACTCTATAGGAAGATGCTTAAGAATTCCGTCTCGATTTGCGACTGCTTGCAAAGCTTGAAGCTCCGGAGATTCTGACCTAACCGGAGTAGATTGAGCATCTGTTAGACCGTGTTGGGTTTTTTTGGTCCCGTTTTTTATGCCTCCCAACAAGGCATCAAGACCTCTCCCCAATCCGCGTTTCTTTTCTACCATTACCGGCCTCAAGCTTCCTGAAGTTGTTCTGTATGTCTGCGCAACATTTCTCCTGCCAAGGCAATGTAAGAAAGCGCTCCGCTCGATGTCTTATCATACACGATTACCGGCTGTCCAAAACTGGGCGCTTCGGCCAAACGTACATTACGGGGTATGACGGTTCTATATAGCGCTGCGTTAAAAAACTCTTTGAGCTGATCTGATACTTCCTGAGTTAAGCGGTTACGCGGATCAAACATTGTGCGAACGATGCCTTCAATTCGTAAACCTGGATTAAGACTCCCAGCCACCGCATCAATCGTGCTGGACAGCGCTGACAAACCTTCTAAAGCAAAATATTCGCACTGCATTGGAATCAACACACCATCCGCTGCAACTAGGGCGTTAAGGGTCAACATGTTAAGCGATGGCGGGCAATCAATAAGAATGTAATCAAACCGACCGGATAATGTGGACAGCGCTACTTTTAATTTTGTTTCTCGGTCATCTTGTTCCAACAATTCTACTTCGGCTGCAGTTAGATCACTGTTAGAGGGCAGCACCCAGTAGCCACTCTCCATTGGATTTAGCAGGGCAGCCTCAGCACTACACAGTCCTAAAAGCACATCATATATGCTGATTTCTAATTGAGATTTATCTACACCACTGCCCATGGTTGCATTGCCTTGCGGATCGAGGTCTACCAGCAGTACCGTCTTCTGCATTCGTGCCAAAGACGCAGCAAGATTAATAGTGGTTGTGGTTTTCCCCACGCCTCCTTTTTGGTTGGCCACTGCAAAAATTTTCGCCACTTTGGTTTACCGCCTGGTTAGGATTGTGAGCGCACTGCTAGGTTAATAAGCAAGGGTTGGTTAAGTTCGTCGGATATCTAGCACATGCCTTTTAACATCTGTTCCTGGTACCGCTAGAGGATGGCTGCCTATTAGAGTAAATCCCGCGGGCAGGGCAGCAACTTCTGCTTCTGGTATATGCCCTTTCATTGCCAGAAATTTTCCTTTTTCTTCTAATAAGTGCTGGCAGTTGGTTATAAAATCCGTCAAGGAGGAAAAGGCGCGACTAGTGACAATACCAACTTGTGGTAGGCATTCATAGTCCTGCACTCGGCTATGTATTACCTGAACATTGTGTAGTTTTAACAATGCTGTCATCTGAAAAATAAATCGGGTTTTTTTGCTGTTACTATCAATTAACGTAAATTTACAATCAGGGTAACAGACGGCCAAAGGCAAGCCCGGCAAGCCAGCTCCTGTGCCGACATCTGCGATTAGTTCTGCATCTATGTGTGGCGCCAAGGTCAAGCTGTCCAGTATATGAAGCGTCAACATTTCCTGGGGGTTTTTGATTCCACTTAGGTTATAAGCTTGGTTCCATTTATGAAGTTGTTGTAAATACTCCAGCAGTTTTTCTTGGGCGGCAGTTGGTATTATAAGATTAAGAGCGCTTAACCCGTCACTCAACATTTCTGCTAGTGTCGGCATTAGGCAATCTTGGAAAAGATATCCGCAGCAATATTTTCTTGTTGCTGCTGCTGATGTTTTTTTAGATAAACCAGAAGTAGAGATATTGCTGCCGGTGTTACTCCAGGTATCCGCGATGCTCGACTAATACTGTCAGGCTTAGCTTCTGCAAGTTTTTGCCTAAGTTCGTTCGATAATCCCGGAATAGATTTATAAATAAAACCTACGGGTATTCGCGTATTTTCGTTGCGAGAAATTTTTTCAATTTCTACTTGTTGACGGGCAATATACCCTTGATATTTGTTACGGATCTCCACTTGTTCTGCCACATCTGATACAGGTGTTTCTGTTCTTGAGCCAGCATCAAAACATGCTTTGGCTAATGTATTAAAAGTAACCTCTGGACGCGCCAAAATTTCGCTTAGCCGGTATTCGTGGGTGATGGGGGTTTCCAATAAAGGATTCAATTGATCTGCCAACGTTGTTCCAGGTTTAACCCAGCTAGAATGTAAATAGTTTTCTTCTTTTTCAACAGCGTCTTTTTTTCATTGAAGGCACGCCAGCGTTTATCATCAACAAGCCCGAACTGGCGGCCTATTTCGGTTAACCTGTAATCTGCATTGTCTTGACGTAACAACAATCGATATTCTGCCCTGCTCGTAAACATACGGTATGGTTCTTTGGTTCCCTGTGTAATAAGGTCATCTGCCAATACTCCGATATAAGCTTCATCGCGACGTGGACACCAACTTTCTTTTTCCTTTGCTGCTAGTGCGGCATTAATCCCGGCCAAGAGCCCTTGCGCTGCCGCTTCTTCATAGCCCGTTGTTCCATTTATCTGACCAGCGAAATATAAGCCAGCTATGTGTTTGCTCTCAAAAGTTGGCCTTAGATCCCGTGGATCAAAAAAATCATACTCAATCGCATATCCAGGGCGAATGATATGCGCGTTCTCAAATCCTTTTATCTCAGCGATTAATTTTTTCTGGGTTTCGAAAGGGAGACTGGTGGATATTCCATTTGGATATAGTTCATGTGTGGTTAGACCTTCTGGCTCAACAAAAATTTGATGGCTTGTTTTATCTGAAAACCTTACTACTTTATCTTCGATAGATGGACAATAACGCGGCCCCACACCTTCTATTACTCCTGTATACATCGGCGACTTATCCAAACCTTCGCGAATTATTTGATGACACCTTTCATTGGTAGAAGTGATATAACAATTTATTTGTTGTGGGTGTTCTTCAACTTTACCCAAATAAGACATAACCGGTAAACATGCATCTCCTGGTTGAACGGTCATCACAGAAAAATCAACTGTTCTGCCATCTATTCTCGGTGGTGTACCCGTTTTTAATCTCCCTACTCGTAATGGTAATTCTCGCAATCTTTCTGACAGCGTGAGGGCGGGTGGATCTCCTGCTCGCCCCCCGGAATAATTATTTAGTCCAATATGTATTTTCCCCGCAAGAAAGGTTCCTGCGGTGAGTACTACACGCTTCGCATAAAACTGTTGTCCCATTTGTGTAATAACACCATGCACTTGATCGCCCGTCACAATCAAATCATCAATGGCTTGTTGGAATATTTTAAGGTTGCTTTGGTTTTCTAGCGTATTTCGTATTGCTGCTTTGTAGAGGATTCTATCTGCCTGTGCGCGTGTCGCTCTCACTGCAGGCCCTTTGCTGGAATTAAGTGTACGAAATTGAATACCTGCCAAATCTGCAGCATGTGCCATGGCTCCACCCAGAGCATCAACCTCTTTGACCAGATGCGTTTTACCTATTCCTCCAATTGCGGGGTTACACGACATCTGCCCTAGTGTTTCTACATTATGGCTGATCAGCAGCGTACTGACTCCCATACGTGCAGATGCAAGGGCTGCTTCGGTTCCAGCATGCCCCCCTCCAACAACGATTACTCCAAAGTGATTCTCAAATCCCATAACTTACCAATTTTACAAAATGACACAACTTCAAAGAACTGATTAGAAGTATATACCGTTTAAGCTTTTTTTTTGTATTGTTAACTAGTTTCATGTTTATGTAAGAGTT
>CAIMTR010000279.1 GCA_903844415.1 uncultured Gammaproteobacteria bacterium | reverse complement strand
GGTTGTCGTACACCTGCCGCCTACTAGGATCGGATAATATACTGTATGCAATATTAATTTCTTGGAAAACTTCACCGTCGCCGCCTTTGTCCGGGTGATGTTTATTTGCTAAACTTCTGTACGCTTTTTTGATTTCGTCCATTGTGGCATTTCTGGGAACGCCTAATATTTGGTAATAGTCTTGTGTCATAGTCTCACATAATTGAAAAAGGTATAGTACTTATTATAATACTATACCTTCACCTAAATTGTCAAGACTTTTTTATTTCTTTTCAGGAACTTTAGTCCCCTCCAATTTTTGATGAGTTTTGATTTTTTTACATTCCCGAACAGCTTTGCCATCTTTCATAACTGGTTTACCATCCTTACCAGTTTTGTCGTGACAAACTTCTTTTACTACGGCCTCTGCGTAGGCTGGATTATTCCAAGATAGGAAAGAAACACTGGTTACTACACATAAAATCCAAAATAGATTTTTCATTTTATTTTCCTTTATAAAACTGGCTGCGGCACCGCCGCTGGTGCTGGCTTGCCGCCGAATCCTGTTACAATTGCTGGAGACGTATCCGTTGGTGTTCCAAAGCCTGCACTGCTACCACCGCCTGTTGATATGTTGGTTGTTCCCCAGCTCGGTGCTGGTGTAAATGCTGCCCCGGGTATTGGTGTAGTATTAAAACCGGAGTTGCCGAATCCTGTCGAAGGTGCGCTAGGTGCTGTTGACCCGGTCGCAAATCCTGTTGTTGGTGTTTGTACTCCGCCATTGTTTGCCCCTCCTAATTTTTCTTGTGTACGACCAAATGCCGCAATGCCTAAAACTGCACCCATAGCGATGTGGAATAGACCCGCACCTTGAAGTGTTAGTGGGTTCCACTGGCTAGTAACTTGTCCGTGATTCAACGACTGTAATAAACTCCACAGTATTGGAAATACAATCATGTCAAACATACATACGACCATGTACATCCACCCCATTGCTGGCCGCCACTTGCTGTTCATCCAATGTTCGCTTTCAATTTTTTCGTCTGCCATTTTTCGCTCCTTAGTGTTTTAATTATGCACCTAGAACATGTAGTGCGTGTTCAAAGTGTTTTTTACGATCTTCTAATCCTAACGTCCCACCGTTAATTTTTTTAGTTAACGTAAGTATATCGCTTTTATCTGCCCATTGGTTAAGATTATTACTTTCCCAGAACCAGCAAGCACTCTGTACTGCGCCCTCAAATGTTGCTAGATATTCCGGAACATCATCAATGCTCATTTCTAAACTGTCAGCAAACGATTGGTAGTTAGCACGTCCGGTTAGTTGAATCAAACCTCTCCCACAAAACTTCCAACCGTCTCCGGTCTCTTCCGGCCCGTTGCCCATACGTCCACCGTATGCACGATTAGCAATCATTTCTTGATTGTGAGCATATTTTTTAGCAACATCGGCAGGAAATAATCTAGGCCATACTCTAGAAAGACTTTCTGCTTTATAATTTAAGTTTTCTTTGATTGCTGTAAAACTGCCACTCTCGTGAGCACATTGGGCAACGAATGCGGCTACCCGGGGTATAGTATCGATATCGTATTCAGGCAGACATTGTGCAAGGGCGTCATACCATTGATCTACATATGAATTTCCTGGAATTAATTGGGCTAACTGATTTCTACC
>CAIMTR010000278.1 GCA_903844415.1 uncultured Gammaproteobacteria bacterium | reverse complement strand
CGCCCAGCAAGCAGCGCAGCAAGGTGGTCTTACCCGCGCCATTGGATCCGATAATGGCAACACGCTCGCCTGCTTCGATCTGAATGCTAAGTTTTTTAAATAACGTGCGATCAAATGTTTTGCTAATGTTGTCTGCTGTCACGGCTTGGCGATGTAATTTTTTATTTTGTTTGAAACGTATGAATGGGCTCACACGGCTTGACGGTTTTACATCCTCGAGTTGAATTTTGTCGATCTGCTTGGCGCGCGATGTCGCTTGTTTGGCTTTGGAGGCATTAGCAGAAAAGCGGCTAACGAAACTCTGTAGATCGGCAATCTGTTCTTTTTTCTTCGCGTTATCGCTTAACAGTTTTTCCCGCGACTGCGTCGACGCGATCATGTAGTCATCATAATTACCGGGATATACCCTGAGCTCGCCGTAATCCATGTCGGCAATGTGGGTGCACACCTTGTTCAAAAAATGCCGATCATGCGAAATAATGATGATGGTGCTAAGTGAGGCTTGCAGTACATTTTCCAGCCAGCGGATGGTATCAATGTCGAGGTTGTTAGTAGGTTCGTCTAGCAGCAGTACTTCAGGTGCAGAGAACAAAGCTTGGGCCAACAATACCCGCAGTTTCCAGCCCGGGGCTATATTGCTCATCGGCCCTGCGTGTTGATGCAAAGGAATTTCCAATCCCAGTAACATTTCACCGGCGCGGGATTCGGCGGTATAGCCATCTAGTTCTGCAAAACGCACTTCCAATTCTGCTACCTGCATACCGTCATCTTCAGACATCTCGGGCAGTGCATAGAGTCTTTCGCGTTCGGCTTTTACCTGCCATAGTTCTTCGTGACCCATGATCACGGTATCCAGAACCGAAAACTCCTCAAAGGCGAACTGGTCCTGACGCAATTTGCCCAAACGGACAAACGGTTCCAGCATTACCTGTCCTGAGGTTGGCTTGAGCTCACCTCCCAGAATTTTCATTAAGGTAGTCTTGCCGCAGCCATTTGCACCAATCAAACCGTAGCGATTGCTGTTGTTGAATTTGACAGAAACGTTTTCAAAAAGAGGCTTGGCCCCAAACTGAATTGTGAGGTTTGCAGTTGAAATCATAAGGTGGGCTAGTTGCTACTGACAGAAAGAAGGCGCGCATTCTATGCGAAAAAAGGTCAATTTAGGTTAATTTCAACCCGCTTTACTGGGGCAAGGCTAGAAAAAAAGACAATAAACATGGAGCTCACCGCCCAGTAAATGTCCTCAAACGGCAACTTTTATCGTTGTAAGCTCTAACTTTTAGCTTGGGTTTGCAAGTTAGAGTTGGATAAATCGGATTGGGTTTTGTATTCTTCCCTTCATCAGCTTTTTTTTAAAAGCTAACAAATATTTTTGGATTAAAAATGCCAGCTATAAATGGAACAAACAAAGACGATAACTTACAAGGCACTCCACAAAATGATGTCTTAAATGGTGGTCCAGGGAATGACATATTATCGGGCGGTGATGGTAACGACATTCTGAATGGTGATGATGGTAACGATACGCTGATTGGTGGGAAAGGACAGGACTCGCTCAATGGTGGCGAAGGCAACGACACTTATTATATAGACAATATTTTTGACTTCACCGTCGACTCAGGCGGCATCGATAAATCCTATGTTTCTGTAAGTTTTGTCAAAATTCCAAGCACCATAGAAGAGGTAATTTATACAGATGGGGCTCGGGCACTGCCTTATTGGATTGCGGCGCTGATTAATGATGCGTCTAATGGAAATAATTACCTTGGTTTGTTAGGTTCAACACGAACCTTTTTTTACACATTTCCCACGGCAATACCTTCATATGACACCGATACTCAAAATGCACTAGGCTATAGGTCATTTACTCAAACTCAGAAATCAAATGTATCAGAGGCACTCACTTACATCAGTAGTGTAATAAATGTTAATTTCGTACAAACAGACACTCCATATCAAAGCAATACATTAGCCTATGCAATGATTCAAGCCACAACCTCTGGGCATGCGAGTGGCCCTCAAACTGGATATAAAGGGAGTGATGTTTTTCTAAATGATGCTTCCAACAACACAACTTTAGCAGCAAGTACTCGTGGTTCTAACACGTTGATGCACGAAACTGGTCATGCTCTCGGTTTAAAGCATCCATTTGATCACGAAGGAGGCGGAGGAGGAGTGACCGTCGGGCCATACTTAACTGGTCAAGAGGAGAATGCAAAATGGACTTTCATGTCTTATGAGGTCACATCTGCTCAATACAAATTAGAATACAGCCCTCTAGACATAGCCGCTCTGCAATATCTTTACGGTGTAAATCCTAAAAGCAGAGCCGGAGATGACACTTATTATTACGACTCGAACCAACCAAATTTCATATGGGATGGCAATGGCAACGATACGATCGATGCTTCCAGGGGCACCAGTGCTGTCACAATCTACCTTGAAGAAGGCATGTGGGGATACAAAGATACAAAAGCTGCAGAACAAATAACACTGCCCGGCCAAATCACCGTAAACATCAGCACCAAGATAGAGAACCTAATGGGTTCTTCATTTGCTGACAAACTCTATGGGAATGACGTTGCTAACGTTATCAAGGGCGGAGCAGGTAACGATTTGATCGAGGGTTGGGCGGGTAACGACACTCTGCTCGGCGGGTCCGGCGATGATCAGTTGAATGGTGGCATTGGCATAGACACGGCTCAGTTTACTGGAGCGCGCGGCAGCTATATAACCTCAAGCAACAAGACAACATTTACTGTTAGCGACAAAACAACAAACAACGATGGCTCCGATTTGCTCACCGGCGTTGAGCGTTTGAAGTTTTTAGACAAGACGGTTGCTATTGATCTTGATGGTAATGCAGGTATCACGGCTAAAATCATTGGTGCAGTGTTCGGTAAAGCAGCATTGACTAATCCCACCTATGTTGGCATTGGTCTGAGCTATCTTGATAGAAATGTGAGCTACTCCGACCTCGGTGCAGAGGCTTTGCGTGCTGTAGGTGCAATCACGCCTGATGCAATTGTGTCTTTACTTTGGCTAAATATAATTGGAGTTCCTGCCACAAGCGCAAACAAGGCGCCTTACATCAAAATGTTGGCAGACGGCAAGATGCCCGGAGACTTGGTTGTTTTGGCTGGGGAAACCGATTACAACACCAACAATATCGGGCTAGTCGGGCTGATGCAAACAGGCATTGAGTACACACTAATAAGCTAGTGAGTACTGCAATGTAATGGGCCTTGCTTTTATGTGATCGACAGATTGGAAGCAGGGCTATAAACGATTGTCTTGACAGTAATGTTCCGGTGGATCCTGTCCGGCCAACCACTTCAAGGTCCAACTGCTGCTCCAGTTGCGTGTATAAGCGCCAGGATCATTGATGGTGATTTCGTAATTTAAGGTCGAGAAATCGGTTCTGGTGAGCCGTTCGGTGACATGCATCTGTTCTGTGTGGGGCAAACCACCAGGTAGCCAAAATTTTTCGTTGTAGCCTTCTGACTCAATCACGAAGGTGTCGCCTTCCCAAGCGCCGACGTTACGGCCGTAATAAAGCAGGTTGCCGTCGTCTAGTTGAAAGCCTCCGTCGAGGGCGCGACCATCGGTATAGATTAATTGCCAATCGTGGTTACCACCGCCGGCGATTACAAATATGCGATCTAGCGCTTGTTCTTCCAGCAGTTGAATGCCGTAGGGTTCCAAAAACTTGCGTGGCCCCGATGGTGGGCGGCAGCCGAGATATGTTGGGTCGCTGCGTAAAAAATCTTGTTGGCGTTTTTCGTACAAACGCAAAGCCCAATCCTGCAACGGTGCAACTTTGGCAGCGTCATTAAGGTTGAGCAATTGACCGTTGGCGGCCATATCGACTGCAACTCCAGTTTCTTGCAAGACGTTTAGTGTAGGTACCCAATAGCCTTCTTCGCCGGGTTCTGCGCCCAGTCGCGGTTGGCCTGTAGGCCAGCGTGGAGTTGCTTTGGTATCTACTGATGAAATTGTTGACAGTAAAGAGGGGGTGGTCATGGTGAATACAGCAGAGCCAGTGCTGGTCGCCGTTATGCTATCCCCCCAGATTTGTCTGCTGTCATCACGTGCGGGGTTACCGCTTACCGAGATCAAATCGCCGATGTTGATTGCGTCTGCCTGCCAGCCACTAGCTTCCAGCAGAGATGGGCTTTCAAGTTCTATATACCAAGGCAATTCCACCGTGCCATCTGTTACCAGCAGGAAAATATGCACATGCGGAAAGGACCAGTCGACGCGCGCGACACGGCCTTTTACCGTAAGCGTTTTGGCTGGATCAAATTTGGTAGCGATGCCGTGATGTGCCAAGGTCAGGCTAGAGCCAAGCATTAAAATAAATACGACGAGGTTTAAATAAACGCCGCGTAACAAGGGATGGTTGGTAAACAACATGCGGGTAGCTCCATGATTGGTATGCAACGAAGTTAGGCTCGGCATTT
>CAIMTR010000277.1 GCA_903844415.1 uncultured Gammaproteobacteria bacterium | reverse complement strand
CCAGGACTTGAACCTGGGACTTACGGATTATGAGTCCGCTACTCTAACCAACTGAGTTATAGGCCCTTTATGCTTCGCCATTTGTCGACATACGTTGTTACCCGACTTGTTCTTGTTCGGTCTCGTACAGGTAGTACGTTCCCTCAGTCGTAAAGTCGTGCGCCTAGTCTGCCAACAACTGCCTTTGCCTAAATCGTGCTTCGCCATTTGTCGACATACGTTGTTGCCCGACTTGTTCTTGTTCGGTCTCGTACTGGTAGTACGTTCCCTCAGTCGTAAAGTCGTGCGCCTAGTCTGCCAACAACTGCCTTTGCCTAAATCGTGCTGTGGCAAATCCTACTTTCTTGCTTTAAAAAACTTCCAGAAACTCCCGGAAAGCCCTTAAAAACAGGGGCGCATTATAAGCCCCCTGTAATTGACGTCCAACACTTTGACTTGATTAGTCTGCGTGAATTTTACAAAACTTAATCGTCGAGGAAACTGCGCAGGTGGTCGGAGCGAGTCGGGTGGCGCAATTTGCGTAACGCTTTTGCTTCGATCTGGCGGATACGTTCGCGAGTTACGTCGAACTGCTTGCCTACTTCTTCCAAGGTGTGGTCGGTGTTCATGTCAATACCAAAACGCATGCGCAACACTTTGGCTTCGCGTGCAGTCAGGCCTGCCAATACTTCGCGTGTGGCTTCGCGCAGACCTTCTTCCATGGACGAATCCACTGGGGAATCGATGTTGGAGTCTTCGATGAAATCGCCCAAGTGAGAATCTTCATCATCTCCAATTGGGGTTTCCATAGAGATGGGTTCTTTCGCAATTTTCAGCACTTTTCGAATCTTGTCTTCGGACAGTTCCATACGCTCACCCAATTCTTCGGGTGTGGGCTCACGGCCTTTTTCGTGCAACATCTGGCGGGAAATGCGATTGAGTTTGTTGATGGTTTCAATCATATGTACCGGAATACGAATGGTGCGTGCCTGATCGGCGATGGAGCGGGTAATGGCCTGGCGTATCCACCAAGTGGCGTAAGTAGAAAACTTGAAGCCACGGCGGTATTCGAATTTATCAACTGCTTTCATCAAACCGATGTTGCCTTCCTGAATCAAATCGAGAAATTGCAGACCACGGTTGGTATATTTTTTGGCGATGGAAATAACCAGACGCAGGTTGGCTTCAACCATATCTTTTTTGGCGCGTCGAGATTTCGCTTCGCCAATGGACATCCGACGGTTGATCTCCTTGATTTCGGCAATGGTCAGTCCGGATTCCTCTTCTGCAGCTTGCATCTTACGTTGTGCGCGCAGAATTTCGATTTTGAATTTAGCGAGCAATTCCGAATATGGTTTGCGTTTGAGGTGGGCATCTATCCATTTCAGGTTTACTTCGTTGCCTGGAAATGATTTCAGGAAAGTGCTGCGCGGCATTTTTCCGGATTTCACACACAAGGTCATGATGCCTCTTTCTTGTCTGCGGATACGGCTAAGCGCCAGGCGAACAGTGCCAAGGATTGGATCGAACTGTCGTGGTGAAAGCTTAAAATATTTAAATACTTCGCCTAGTTTCTCTAGAGCTTCCTGGCCCTTTGGTTCCTGACGAGTATATTTTTTCAGAGCTCGTTCACAAGCCTTGAGAACTTTCTGCAATTCGCCAAAACGTTCTTTAGCTATTTCTGGATCGGGTCCGCTGACCACTTCATCTTCATCAGCAGTTTCGGTTGCGCCACCGGCAACTTCCACTTCAACTTCTTCAGTTGCATCTGAAGCAGGTTCTTCTTCCACTGGTTCAGCAGCAATTTCTGGTTCGTTGATGTCGAGGTAGCCGGTAAGAATATCACCGAGGCGTTTGCCTTCTTTTTCGACCAGCGCATATTCGGCCAGAACCATCTCGACCGTACCGGGAAAATACGCCATGGCAGCCATCAATTCGCGTATACCTTCTTCAATGCGTTTTGCAATGGCAATTTCACCAGTACGCGTAAGCAGTTCGACGGTGCCCATTTCGCGCATGTACATACGCACCGGGTCGGTGGTGCGGCCTACTTCGTTTTCTACTGCGGCTAGCGCAGCGGCAGCTTCGGCAGCGGCCAGTTCATCGGTGGCATCGTTTTCGGCCATCAATAGCTGATCGGCGTCAGGCGCTGTCTCGTAGACCTTGATGCCCATGTCATCGATCATCTGGATAATATCTTCCACCTGATCGGGATCGGATATGGATTCTGGCAAATGGTCATTAACATCTGCGAAGGTAAGGTAGTTTTGTTCCTTGCCTTTGGCGATCAAAGCTTTGAGACTGGATTGGTGAGTAAGGGTATCGCTCATATGTCTTCTGCTTACCTTTTCCTGACAATAGCATGGCTATTGCAAGTGATTGATGGAGATGGGGGCGCTAAGGCGGGGTAGCCTTCTATTTTATCCAAGTGTCCTGTTTGATGCCACCCCAATATCTGTATGAGTGCGGTTGAAACGATAAGAATCAAGTTAAATTAAGAAAAAACGCATTAATAATCATCGGGTTTACTAGATGTAAGGGCGGCATGGTGTACGCGCAGCGTTTCGAGTAGCGAACTTTGTTGTTTTCTTTTCTGATATTGCTCCAACAGGCGGGTAATGATGTCTTCAAATTCCCTTGCTATCCCGGGTTCCGGAGTTATCTGTTCCTTACTCAACAATTGCGTCAGCTGACTGCCATATGCAGTGGCATAAATCCTGCTCAGCAGGTCTGGTGCTGTACTGTCGGGCCATGCACGGGCGATTTCGATAACCTTGAGTAACAGATCCATGTCGGGGCTTCTGATTTCCCCGAATTCATCAGTTACTGTTACCGTTTTAATAATGTCTGGTTTGCGAATAAGCAAGTTTACAGCTTTCAAACACGGTGACCATTCCACCCTAATTTTAGACGATAAGGCTTTACCATGAGTTTGAAAGGTATCTAGTCTAGGCGGGGCTTGATTTAACACGGGGGCAGATGTCGCATAAGATGGCGAAGCTGCCTCCCCAAAAGTGGCAACAGCGACCCCGGTAATTTGTGCGAGTTGATCAAACATTAATTGCCGAAAAATGCCTTTAGGTAGTTTGGTCAGCAAAGGCAATGCTTGTTTTCCCAGTTGTGCACGTCCTTCCATGGAGTTGCGATCTACTTTGGCACTTAAAGTATCAAAGAAAAAATCGGCCAGACGCGTGGATGTCCCCAGGCTAGCCTCAAAAGCCAGTGCGCCGATATTGCGTACTTGGGTGTCTGGATCT
>CAIMTR010000276.1 GCA_903844415.1 uncultured Gammaproteobacteria bacterium | reverse complement strand
TTTTATGGTTGATTAATAAATAGAAAACAATTTATGTTATGTATTACGAAGAGGTGGATATGTTGAGTTTTTCGGCATATACCTTTGGTATTCTTTCGATTTTATAAGCTCATTGAGAAGGTGGATTTAGCGTGAATCAGCATTTGCTTGGTTGTTTATTGCTCGGACTGTCCGTTTTAATTTATTTGGTAAGCGGCCTAGCTTTTGTTCAAATGATTTACTCGTTAACCATTAATTCAACTATCACTGCAGTTGAGTCAGCTTTCGGGTCCTTGGTCATCTGTATTTTGTTGATGATTATTGCGAATAAAGTATTCAGGGATGGAAAAAAACGAATTAAAAACAGTAAATAGAGGTTTTAAGTAATGCATTAAAAAACTATAGCAAAAAAATATCTAACCATTTATATTTCAGAGGAAATGCAGTGGCTTTAATCGATGGAATTAACAGTCTGCATGATGTAGTAATAAAATTGTTTTTCTCTTAGTAGTACTTTCTTGGCGGTACGCTGAAGCATTTTGCGTTGATAGTATAGAAAGCATTAGAGAATCATAGTCTTCTAGTTCATTAGTTGAATAGAGAGGGTCTGCGATGAAATGTTTTTACTATTTGTTACCTACTCTGGCAGATACAGGCCGTGCTTCAGACGATCTACACAATTCTGGTGTCAATGACTGGTTTATACACATAATCAGCAAGAATGAAGCAGGCTTGCAGCGTAAACATTTGCATTCGTCTAATTACCTTGAAACTTTGGATTTTGTTCGTGAGGGCTTGCTCGGGGCTGCAATAGGTTTTCTGCTTGGTCTTATTTTCGCCAGCTTCATTTCCTTGTATGAACCGTTTGGTACTGAAGTTCCGCTAATCGCATACCTTGGAATGGTGTTCTTGTTAACCTGTTTCGGTGCTTGGCAGGGTGGTCTTGTTGGGATATCTACAGAAAATAAAAAGTTGCTGCGTTTCCACGATGAAATTGAGGCTGGAAAATTTCTGATTTTGGTTTATACGCATCGAGCAGAGGAAGAAAAAGTACACGCAATGATGTCTAGGTTGCATCCAGAAGCTCAGCTTGTAGGTCTTGACCCATTGTTTTATAACCCTTTTTGCAGCCCAAAACTGGTGTAGGGTTGTTGCTTTGAAGGTGTAATCAGTGGTGTGGTTGGCTCTATACGTGGTACTAAAGTGGTGCCACAGATGGCTCTACAGAACCAGCAACCCAAAAACAGGGTTAAAAAAATTAAATTTTAATTCTTTTACATCGGGTAGGCGCTAACGGTGTAAGTGGTCAAAAATTGTATGCTGGGCAGATATCGCTTGAATTGAAAAAGTGTAGTTTTTGCTAGTTGAATAATGTAGTTGAATGTAGTTGAATGTAGTTGAATGTAGTTGGTAGTTGAATGGTGAGTGTAGATGTCAGCTTTATTCATGTTTTCACACTTGTATTAAAGGATTAGAACATTGAACGGCATTGATATATTCGTTTGCAAATTTATGATTTTTAGCTCGCAGAAGAATTGTCTATTAATCGCATCAATCGCATCAATCGCATCAATCAAAACCACATATTCCTTTATAAATTTAGGTGATACATCATCCTAAGGCTCGATGTTTTTTGTCGCTCCATTGGTTGTATCACTCACAGTGACTGTCAGTGACTCTAGTGTTATGAGCTTTGCTTAAAGTAATGCCAAATATTTTATTAAAGTTTGATAGATAGATTGTTAATGGCTACACCCAATACCCACATTTCAGTTGGTAGGCAGGCCAAGGGTGATCGCTAGGTTGGATTTTCCCCGTCAAGGGCCCGATAAGGATTAGAACGATATGCCATTTGTCATTGCGCTTGTTTTGCTTGTTATAATTTCTGTTGCTTTGCATTTCATGAGCCCATGGTGGCTTGTTCCTCTTGCCTCTAACTGGGGCACCATTGACGATACAATTAATATCACCTTTTGGGTTACAGGGTTTGTTTTTATCACCCTGAATTTGTTCACGGCATATGCAATTTATAAATTCAGGTACAACAAAGACCGGCGCGCAAAATATGAACCAGAAAACAAAAAACTAGAAATCTGGCTTACTGTTCTTACCAGCATTGGGGTCGCCGCAATGTTGGCGCCAGGTTTGTTTGTTTGGGCTGATTTTGTAAACGTGCCGGCTGATGCACATGAAGTTGAGGTTGTTGGTCAGCAATGGCAATGGAGTTATCGCTACCCAGGTGCGGATGGCTTGCTTGGTGCTGCAGACGGTAGTTTGATAACCGCAAAAAACCCCTTCGGTATGGATGCTGACGATCCTAATGGCCAAGATGATATTCTGGTTTCAAGTCAACAAATGCATTTGCCGCTTAATCGTCCCGTAAAGCTTTTACTTCGATCTAAAGATGTATTGCATGATTATGCCGTTGCCCAATTCCGGGTAAAGATGGATTTGGTACCAGGTTCCGTGACTTATATCTGGCTCACGCCGACAGTTGCAGGCACTTACGATATTTTGTGTGAAGAATTCTGTGGCCTGGCGCACCATGTAATGCGTGGCACCGTAGTAGTAGAGGATGAAAACAGCTACAACCAATGGCTTGCCAGCAATATGACATACGCCCAGTTCAACGCTCAAGCTGCGGGTGACCCGCAACTAGGTCAGGCAATGTATGCGGTATGTGCTGCCTGTCATGGCCCTAACGGTGAAGGTAATGTGGCACTTAACGCGCCAAGGTTGGCTGGGCAGGAAGATTGGTACGTGCGCCGCCAAATTTCTTATTACAAACAAGGTATACGAGGTACCAACGCAGGTGATTTGTATGGGGCGCAAATGGCGCCTATGGCAGCCGTACTTGCCAGCGATGCGATTGTCAGTAATGTTGCAGCCTACATACAAACCTTACCTGATGTACCAGCACCCGTTACAGTTACAGGTAATATCGACAATGGCCGTTCTTTATTTGAACCGACTTGTGGAGTTTGTCACTCTGAAAGTGGCAAGGGAATTTGGGCTGTGAATGCACCAAAACTTTCCGGTATGAGTGATTGGTATCTTGTTCGCCAACTGCAATATTTTAAAACCGGAGTCCGTGGTACTCACGCAGGTGATGAATTTGGTCACCAGATGACTTCTATGGTGCAGTCACTTGGTGACGATCAGGCTATCAATGATGTGGTGGCATACATCAACACGCTTCGATAGTGCGCTCTAAGAGTTCATGTGCCATTAGATGGCTAAAAGTGGTTAAGACATACAACAATTTATATTTGGGAGGCACGGGCGCTCTGACAGGAATCGAGGTCAGGTTGTACACAGCAGTGATGAGGAAAACTAGATGACAACTTATATACCATTAGCAGATCAGCCTTCAGAGTTGCACGACCCCCACACATTCATAAGCAAATATGTATGGAGTCAGGATCATAAGGTTATTGCGATCCAATACGGCGGCACAGCTATTTTTGTTGGTTTAATAGCTTTAGTGCTGTCTGGATTGATGCGTTTGCAGCTAGGTTACCCCAATACTTTTGCGTTTATTGACCCTAGCAACTATATGCAATTTGTCACCATGCACGGCATGATTATGGTGATATATCTGCTTACTGCCCTGTTTCTGGGTGGCTTCGGAAATTATCTGATTCCTTTGCAAATAGGTGCCAGGGATATGGTGTTTCCCTATCTGAATATGCTCAGTTTTTGGTTCTATCTGCTCTCTGTAATTATTCTGCTGACAAGTTTTTTTGTATCCGGTGGTCCAACTGGCGCCGGCTGGACCTTATATCCGCCACAGTCAATTCTAAGAGGCACAGCTGGTGCAGACCTAGGGATCCTATTGATGCTGGGGTCGCTCGCTGTTTTCGTAGTTGCTTTCACGATGGGGGGCTTGAACTATGTAACAACAGTATTACAGGCACGCACCCATGGAATGACACTCATGCGTATGCCTTTGTCTGTTTGGGGCATATTTGTTGCAACCATTCTGGGTCTGTTCGCATTTCCCGCGCTGTTTGTTAGTGCGGTAATGATGACCTTTGATAAGTTATTGGGCACTAGCTTTTTCTTGCCTGCGGTTATGTCATTAGGGGAGCCACTTGAGCACGCAGGTGGCAGCCCAGTATTGTTTCAACATCTGTTCTGGTTCTTTGGTCACCCCGAAGTTTACATTGTCGCGTTGCCGGCTTTCGGTCTGGTGTCTGATGTACTCAGTACACATGCCCGCAAAAACATTTTCGGCTATCGTATGATGGTGTGGGCAATTGTGATTATTGGTGCCTTGAGCTTTATTGTTTGGGCTCACCACATGTATGTTAGCGGCATGAATCCATATTTTGGGTTTTTCTTCGCCTTTACAACCCTGATTATTGCAGTACCAACGGCTATCAAAGTATACAACTGGGTGTTAACTCTGTGGCATGGCAACATTCGAATGACTGTTCCAATGTTATTCGCGATGGGGTTTATCTTTACGTTCATCCACGGCGGATTGACTGGAATTTTTCTGGGCAACGTCACTGTAGATTTACCCTTGTCAGATACCTTCTTCGTGGTTGCGCATTTCCACATGGTAATGGGTGTGTCTCCGATCATGGTGTTGTTTGCTTCTCTCTATCACTGGTTTCCGAAATTGAGCGGCAAAATGTTTAACGTAACCTTGGGTAAGATCCATTTCTGGGCAACTTTCCTAGGCACTTACGCCATCTATTTGCCTATGCATTATCTGGGCTTCCTGGGTGTTCCACGCCGTTATTATGCACTTGGCGAAACCAGCTTCATTCCTGATTCTGCTATGGCCTTGAATGCCAATATTACCCAGGCGGCGATATTTGTCGGTGTAATGCAGCTAGTCTTTATATTCAATATTATCTGGAGTCTGCGTAATGGCAAACCAGCGGGACACAATCCCTGGGAAGCAACTTCACTGGAATGGCAGACACCTCATACCCCCCCGCATCATGGCAATTGGGGCGCAAAATTACCGGTAGTTTATCGCTGGGCATACGAATATGCCGCGCCCGGAGTTAAGGACGATTTCGTCCCGCAGAATATGCCTCCTGAAGAAGTGGTGATGCAGCCAGGAGTTGGCAAATTTGTTGACCGCAGCGAGGAACATGGTTAATGAACCCGTTTCGTGCTCTGGCTGAAAAACCCTGGGAAAATACTCAACCAACGGTGGGTGGTCTTACTGTTGTAGCAAGTCAGGCTTCGCTAATGCCTGCACAAAAAGTTGCGCTGATGTTTTTCCTAGGCGTAATCAGTGTAATGTTTGGTTTGTTTATTACGGCCTATTTTATCCGTATGGGGCTTGCTGACTGGCGACCTATGCCAGAATCGCAGTTGTTATGGTTGAACACATTTTTGTTGTTCATGGGAAGTCTGGCGCTGCAATGGACCCACCATGTACTCAGTCATGACAATAACAACAAAGTTAAACTGGGGCTGCTGATTGGCGCTGTTCTGACCTTAGGCTTCGTTTTTGGACAAATAACAGTATGGCAACAAATGTTTGGTGCCGGGTTCTACGTCTACAACAATCCAGCTAATTCATTTTTCTATGTTCTGACAGGCATACATGCACTGCATATATTAGGAGGATTATGGGTTTGGATTAGAGCCGGAGTAAAAGTATGGTCCGGCGCCAGTCCCCAAACAGTAAAGCTTAGTGTGGAACTATGC
>CAIMTR010000275.1 GCA_903844415.1 uncultured Gammaproteobacteria bacterium | reverse complement strand
TCACGACTAGACTTTTTACCTGAGGGGCAAACCGATTTTATTGTTGCAGTGCTGGCAGAAGAGTTCGGTCTAGTGGGTGTTTTGTTTTTATTAACGCTATATATTGTGCTAATAGGACGTGGACTGTATATTGGAGCAGTGGCACAAGACCTGTTTAGTCGTTTGCTGGCAGGCAGTATTGCAATGACATTTTTTGTCTACGTGTTTATCAATGTTGGCATGGTGTGTGGCCTGTTACCAGTGGTTGGTGTCCCTTTACCTCTGGTTAGTTTGGGAGGTACCAACATAGTCACCCTATTGCTAGGTTTTGGTGTTTTGATGTCCATCCATACCCACAAAGTTCCCCGTTTGGGGTATTGATCTTAGCCTGGTGAACTTAGTGGCAAATCTAGAGGTAATCCTACAGTGACGTTGTGGTCGCTCCTGACCAGAACCTTATTTACCTTTCTGGCTGTTATTCTGACAGCTTGTGTTTCATCTACATCAACACAAACACAAACTACTAATACAACGACTGTTGCCAACAGTGGTCGTTATACAATTGAAAATGATATTCCAGTGCTCGAACCCATCGATTTGGACAAGGTCCGAGTGGTAGAGCCACGCGTAGAAAATCGCACTTTAGCGGGTAATAAAAGTCCGTACACAGTGAATGGAAAGAGTTATCGGATATTGGTAACAGAAGCAGGTTATACCGAGACCGGAATTGCATCTTGGTATGGGCGCAAGTTTCATGGCCATCTTACTTCCAATGGTGAAGTTTATGACATGTTTCAACTGTCGGCTGCTCATACTACATTGCCAATTCCAAGTTTTGTCAGGGTAACAAACTTAGACAATGGTCTGAGTATTGTTGCTAGAGTTAATGATCGTGGTCCTTTTCACGAAAATCGCTTGTTGGATCTGTCGTATGCAGGCGCCGTTATGCTCGGATATGCGGATAAGGGAACTGCTCGAGTTAAAGTCGAAGCGCTGGTACCAGGTGCCAACACAAGTTCTGCACCAGTACTTTCTTTACAACAAGAAAAACCAATTGTTCTGGATAGTGCTACACAAGAATCAATTGCTACCGAAAGGCAGTTGATTGACACAAATACGGGTGAAGACTTTTTGCAAGCAGGTGTATTCGCCAATATTGATTCAGCTCGCAATCTAGTTGCACGCTTGGCTACCTTAACTTCCGTGCCAGTATTTATTTACGATGATATTGGCGATAAAGGAAATTTGTTGCACAAGGTAAGGATCGGCCCGCTTCACAAATCGGTGCCTATACAAACCATTATTGACAGCGTGCAGGCGGCAGGTTTGGGAACTCCATTCAAGGTAAGAATCTAGCAGAGATTGCAGCTCGATTTTTTTAATTTCAAAGAGGCAGAATATGCAATATTTCATAAAATATACTCCTGGCAAAATAGTTATGAGCAAAAAATTTCTTGGCAATAAGTGGGCAGTATGTGCCTCGCTATTACTCTGTCTGTCTCTACCCGTACTTCATGCCCAGGATGACCCAGGCGCTTCAGTAGCAGGACCTGCTGTTGCACCACTTGCGGAGCCAGTGGAGTCCGCTTCAGCCAATGAGCCGCAAACAAACAGGCCACAATTAAACTCGGCTGCTCCCACTGCTACTCAACCCCTAATCACCCCTAAGCCGCCCCAAATCAATGCCACCAGTTATATTTTGATGGATGCACTCACTGGCAAAACATTGGTTGAGTACAGTTCAGACCAACCAATGCCCCCTGCTAGTTTGACCAAAATCATGACTACTTATGTGGCAGATATGGAAATAGCCGCTGGTAATATTTCACTAAACGATGAAGTTACTGTCAGTGTTAAAGCCTGGCAGGCCGAAGGTTCCAAAATGTTTATTCAGGAAGGCACCCAAGTCAGAGTGGAAGATCTCATGCGTGGCATTATCATTCAGTCAGGTAACGATGCGAGTATCGCGCTGGCGGAACATATAGCAGGTAGTGAAGAGGCATTCGCTGATCTGATGAATCAACACGCAAAGCAACTTGGCATGAGCAACAGTAATTTTCTCAATGCTTCAGGATTGCCTGATCCAAATCACAAGATGTCTGCACACGACCTTGCCACCCTAGCTAGGACCATCATTACGCGTTTTCCTGAGCAGTACAAAATTTACGGCGAGAGGGAGTTTACCTACAACAATATTCGTCAACCCAATCGTAATAGTCTGTTGTTCACTGATCGCACTGTGGATGGTATGAAGACGGGTTTCACTGATGATGCAGGTTATTGCTTGGTTGCTTCTTCGGTGCGGGATGGCATACGTTTGATAGCAGTCATTCTGGGTGCCGACTCGACCGATGCAAGAGCGATCGAAGCGCAAAAATTACTGACTTACGGATTTCGTTTTTTCGAAAATTATCAACTGTTCAGTACTAATCAAGTATTGGCAAATAGCCAGGTCTGGTCGGGTAAAACTGATAACGTGAACATTGGTATAAAAGACGCCATGATTGTTACCATTCCTCGTGGTCAGGCGGAGATGCTAGAGACTGTGCTAGATCTCGATCAGGATTTACGTGCGCCAATCGTGGCGGGTCAGGTTCTAGGCAAGGTTCGCGTTAGTCTGGGTG
>CAIMTR010000274.1 GCA_903844415.1 uncultured Gammaproteobacteria bacterium | reverse complement strand
GACAGCGTGCTTATCGACCAAAAAAAACCGCTGGATGGATTGCCATGCAGCGGTTAGGGGAGTTAAGTTGATCTTATACTTAAGAATTATTCGAGATAAGGAATAAGACGGCCTAGGATGATCACACCCACCCACAGCGCTAGCGAGATGGCTGCAATAACCTTGGCAGGAAAATCAGCTTGTTCGCCGTCTGCTAGTTTGCTTAATTTGGCATGTTCACCAAACCAGAACCACAAGGCATTGATGCCAGCTAGAAACACCAGCGCCATCTTCCACTGGAAAGACAGATTGTAAAAATAACGAAAGGGGTCGCCGGAAAAAAAGAATATACCGGTAATCAGATTGATGGCGAAACCAATCATCACATAGGGGATCAGTGTTAAGGCAGCTTTCATTGGTACGAAACGCGCCACTCCAATCACCCGCAAATCAATTGCTACCAGACCGCCAAACAGAATAGACAGGCCCAGAAAATGGAAATTTTCCATCAGTGGCCACATCCAGAAAATATCCCGCATGGCAGTGCCCATCCAGGTGTCGCCAATTGTTCTCAATAATTCATCATTCATATTAGTGTCCTTTGTTTATTCGCGTATTTATGGCTATTTATAATCAGTTACGCGTAGGCCATCAGGCGACCCGTAATGATGGCACCTACCCAGCAGATGAGGACCAATGTGCCCAACGTTCTTGCCTTGCCGTTCGGATCACCAGCGCGATATGTGTTCATCATGATTTTCATTAACACACCACCAACTGCCAAAAGTGATAACTTGAGTATGAATACAATTTGAAAGGTATATTCAGTGGCATGTGAAACATAGAGTGCCAGACCCGATACTAAATTGATGAAAAAACCGACCCAAGCGGCAGGGAATAGGCCGCTGTGGGCAAGGACCGGAATTGCCTGCAACCAACCCATCGAGCGTAAAGCGGTGATCATCACCACACCCAGCGATGCCGCCATGCCGACTGAATGGGCAGACAACATGATGGCAAAAGTCCAAGCATCTTCGCGCACATGCACTCCAACTGATGTCGCTTCAATCCAATTTAAAAATTCCATTGTTTATTCCTGATATTATTGAGCTAGTTGTATATCAATTTGTTAAAAAGTTCGGCACTTTTGCTAAGTGGAAGTGCAAAGTTGTTTTTATAAAGTAGATTTTTTTGTAAAAATCGAGGCTGTTTTAGCATCTAAAATACAGTGCCCGCTCACTTATGCAAATGGTGCTAAAGAAAAGGCAGTCCGGCAAGTTTACCTGACACTTCACTAATCGACCATGAAAAACCGCTGCATGTGCATGAACAAGATTGATGCGAGTAAAACCTATAATATTTTAATCTATTTTTCTCATTTCTAATTTGATTAAAGAAAATCTTTAGTTAAATAAAGCAAATTAATTATGGACAAATTATGAACAATATCCCTATCTTCATCGTCTAACAAATCCAATTCATCCCCCGCACACAGGAAATCATATGTCTTATCAGTTGCCCGTTGTAGATGACACTTTGGTGTGGGACGCGTGGCTCGCCATGTATAAAGTACCTGCACTTTCAGTAGCGTTGGAACTCGATATTTTTGAATCTCTGGATGCCCAACCGACATCGCCTGCTGGCTTGGCACAGCGACGTAGCTTCAATGAACGTGGCTTATCAGCATTGTTGCCAATGTTGTTGCAACTGGGTTTTCTGACTTTGCATAGTGGCAACTATCAACTGAGTGAAGCAGGAAAAAAATACATGCTCAAGGCTAGTCCGTTTTATTGGGGGCATGTTTTCAAGCGTGTTGGCAAGACCATCTTGCCACATAAATTACTGTTAGAAACCATTAACAACGAACGTGCTAATGCAATCAAAAACCGGCCTGCTGATGGTTGGGAAAGTGGCCATGTTGATATGGAGATGGCGCGCGAAGTTACAGCTTTTATGCACAGCCATTCCATCGCGGCTGCTATTGGGATGACACACACTTATGATTTTTCTGCGGTAAATCGCGTCTTGGATGTAGGTGGTGGATCAGGTTGTTTTGCAATTGCTTTGGCACAGCTTCGCAGCGACATCCAGTGTGTCATTATGGAATTACCAACTATTTGTATACTTGCACAGCATTACATAGATGATGCCGGAGTCAGTGCCCAAGTGAGTACTATTACGGTTGATATGTTTCGGCAGGATTGGCCTTTAGGTTTCGATACTCATTTCTTTTCTAATGTGTTTCATGATTGGACGATTGCAACATGCATTCAATTAGCTAAAAAAAGTTATGCAGCCTTGCCTGCAGGAGGTTGCATATTGCTACACGAAATGTTGCTAGACGATAGTGGTACAGCGCCAAATCCAGCCGTGGCTTTTTCCTTGTTGATGGCAATGGGCACAATGGGTCAGCAATTTACTTTACCGCTCTTGCGCCAAATTTTAGAACAAGCGGGATTCACTAATATAAATAGTCAGCACTCTTATGGTTATTATTCTTTAGTTCGGGGCAGCAAGTTGTAAAGGTGAGCCCTTTCTCTTGTGTGTGTATGTTTTTGATCATAGTGATTGCGTAAGTTGCTGATTTATTTAGCTTAATAAAGCAGGGAATTTATTCTGTCAATTATTAAAGATTTCATTTAGTTTGATAGGGTATTTTGTGAAAAACTAATTAAGAACATAGAACTTTTTTTTGGTTGGTTGATACAGAGTGCTCATTTCCAGATCGTTTAAAAAAAATCAAAAGCTTATAAATTTAATCGAGGAATTAATAATGACAAGAACCAATAAATTGCGTTTAGCAGTTTTAACTGCAATAGCTACGCAAGCGGTTTTGATGACACATTCGGTGTCAGCGCAAACGGCCATTGAAGAAGTAGTTGTTACTTCTACCCGCCGTACCACAAACGTACAGGATACTCCTCTGTCAGTTTCTGCCATCAGCGCTTCTGCATTACAAATTCAAAATATAGAAAACACCCAAGACTTAACCGCGGTAGTGCCAAATGTGCTTATTTTTGGTGGTGGCCGTGGTGTTACCCAAGGTTCATTTTTGATGCGTGGTATTCCCAACGTGGGTACCTATGTTGATGGTGTTTGGCAAGTATCCAGCGCGGGTTTGCTGCAGCGTCAGTTTGTAGAACTGGATCGTGTCGAAGTGCTGCGTGGACCACAGGGAACCTTGGTAGGTCGTGACTCCACCGGTGGCTCCATACAATTTTTCACCAAAACACCTGCTGCAGAAACTGCAGCAGTAATTAATCTCAGCGCGGGGTCCTTTCATCGTCGCGACATAAATGCTTCCCTCGATGTTCCTATTACCGATACCTTGCGCACCAAATGGACACTGGCTTCTTATGACCACGATGGTTACGTTGAGTCTATTACCACCGGCCAAAAACATGGCGAGCTTGAAAACACAGTATTACGGGGCGACATTCTGTGGGAGCCAATGGACAGTTTCAGTGTGCGTTATATCAGGCAGGAAGATTATCAACTGTCTACTACTGCCGGTGTACAAACCTTTATTAATCCAAAGGTAGCCTACGAAAAGGGCTGGCAGGTGGGAATTGCCGAAGCCCATGATATTGCCAGCCTTGCCGCAGGTGGGCGTGGTTTTAATTGCAAATCTACTGTCGCCGGCTGTCCCGGTGGTTTGCTCAACGAGTACCAGACCACAAAAAAACAAAGAAGTCCTGACGAAGTCTGGATTAAGTCAAATACTCTTATAGCCAACTATGACATTAACGACACCATCTCGGTTAAATATATCTACGGTGGTACCGAGTTCACCGATTCAATCTGGGCAGATTATGCCGGTTCAGAATTCAATTTCTTCACCAATTACGATGTTGGACAAACTGAATATGACAGTCACGAAGTCCAGTTCAATTTCACTTTAGATCGAACCAATGCAGTACTGGGTGCTTTTACCTGGGATCAAAATCGTCGTTCACGCGGTGTCGAATGGTCACACTCTGACTGGAAATTCCCTGCTGGTTGGGGTGGTGGTGCAGGCGGTGTAGTGGGTGGGCCGCCGGTTCCTCCTGGTCTGTTCCAAACCAGAAATTCAGGTCGTCCTCAAACACTTGATTACGCAACTGTACTAGCTTCTGCAGCGTGCAAAGCAACACCCGCTGACCGAGGCCAAAATTTTGCGGGCCAGAAACGTTCCGATGGCAGTGTTGTTGGCGCTGCCAATACACTAGCTGGTTGGCCGCAACCCTGTACTGATTTTGCAGCTTGGGTACCGTTGTTCAGCACAGTGGTGGGTTTCAACAGTACCAATGGTATTGATGGTTCCGACCGCAGCACGCTAGCCGAACAGGATGGCGAGGCAATTTTTGGCGAGGTTACTTACGACATCAACGACCGTTGGGATGTCACTGGTGGATTCCGTAATCACAGACAGAATAACCAGAACTTCAATCTTGATATTGCTGCTGGCAAAGCCGCTAAAACAACTGAGCTGCGTCCCATCACTTGGGATACTGGTTTTTCTAGCATAGAAAGGGCAATTAATGCCGCACCGATTGCAAAATCTATAACTGAAGCAAGCTTTAGCAAAACCACCTTTCGTTTCGTGACCAGTTACGATGTGCTGGAAAATGCCATGATGTATCTGAGCTATTCAGAGGGTTTCAACTCTGGGGGCATTATTGACACTGCAGACTCCTTGGGTCGTGTGGTATCGCAATACGATCCTGAAACCATCGAAAACTGGGAAGTGGGTATGCGTGGAGACTTTATGGATAGTCGTCTACGTGTAAACGCTACTTATTTCAGGACAGGCTGGATTGATATTCAGGCAGCTGCCTCCGTGATTGACCGTGCTACCAAAATGCCAGTCACCGAAACGGTGATACAGAATGCGGCGAATGGTGAAGCCAGTGGTTTGGAATTGGAAATCACTTATGTTGCTACCGATAACTTGTTGCTCAACGCAAACTTAGGTTGGTTGAAGACTGAATACACCGATATCAAACCAGGTGCACAGATTAAAACTTCTACCGCGTTTGGTGGTGCACCTGACAGCTCTGCCAACCTGAGTGCGCAATACGATATGGATTTGGGTAATTACGGTAATGTGATATCCCGCTTAGCAGCCAATTACACTGGTTTGTTCTGGCGCTCACCAGTCCCAAGCTACAGAGAAGATGCTTACGGTGGTAACACTAGAAGTGGTGATATCTGGCGTTGGAATGGTCGTGTTATATATACCCCGGTTGCTGGAAGTTATGAATTATCTGGTTATGTGAATAACATCACTAATGAGTACTACATAAATTCTGGTTTTATGGACAGTATCTGGCAGTTCGATTTTTCTGGTGTTGATATGCCACGAGAGTTTGGTATGAGCTTAAACATGAGGTTCTAAGCTGCAATTCGCTGGTTATAAAAAATGGGTGGGACCAAAAGTCCCGCCCTTTTTTTGGTCCGAAAATTTATTATTGATCCCTATGTCCTTTCTGATCTGCATGGCACGATTGATATGAGATAAGAACTAAGGTCTAGCTTAACCAGTTGTCCGTGCGTAATACCTGCGCAAGTTTCTGCCACAGAGGCAATCGCCAATCGCTGTGACGGAATACCAATCCGATCTCGCGCATCGGCGGTATTTTAAATGGGATATAACGTATACCGTCTTGGTCAGGTACCACAGCCATTGCTGGGATAAGTGTTACACCGAGGCCGCTTATTACCATTTGCCGCAATGTTTCTAGACTGCTAGCGCGAAATGTGGAGTTTTCGCCAGCACCACTGAGCTGACACACCGACAATGCTTGCTCACGCAGGCAATGACCTTCATCCAATAACATTAGGTTCTGGCCTTCGAGTTCTTCAATGGTGATCTGTTTGCGACGCGCCAATATATGAGCTGCAGGTACAGCCAGTAGAAATTCTTCCTTGCAAACCGGAATAACATCAAACTTATCTTTGCTTATCGGCATTGCGAGCAACACTGCATCTAGCTCTCCTTGCTGCAGTTGTTGTAACAGCAGTTGGGTTTTTTCTTCCACCAGAAAAACGCGCAAATCAGGCAGTTTCTTTTTTACTTTTGGCAAAACGATCGGCAGAAAATACGGTGCCAGTGTTGGGAAAGCGCCCAGACGAATATCACCTGCCAAGGGGTTGAACTGGCTGCGTGCCAGTTTCTTGAGACCTTCTGCTTCATTCAACAAACG
>CAIMTR010000273.1 GCA_903844415.1 uncultured Gammaproteobacteria bacterium | reverse complement strand
GAAGTTGCACTTGGTGGCAACACAGATGACGTGACACATTGGGTTGCTTGGAATATTTCATCACCAGAAATTGCCGAAGGCGCTCTGCCTGCAGGCAGCGTAAATGGTAATAACATTCGTGGCATGCCTGGTTACATGGGTTCCGGCGCACCATTGGCTGATCGTTTTCACCACTATGTATTTGAATTTTATGCATTGAGTGCAAATCTTGATCTGGTAGAAGGCGCAAGCCGTGCAGATCTGATGGCCGCTATGCAAGGCAAAGTAGTTGCTAAAGCTGCGTATGTTGGTCGCTACGCAAAAGCCATTCCTTAATTAACTGAGCTTGTAGAATTGTTTAGTAAAAAAGTGCTCTTTATTTAAACTTAGAGTAAAGGTTGTTTTACGAAAGGGCGATTTATTTCGCCCTTTTTATTAAAGTAAAAAAGCATAAAGGAGAAAACTATGATGGTGAATGCTACTAATCTGAAAGCAATGAATCTAAAAGCTACCAATAGCAAAAGCATGCTCATTCCACAGCTTTTTATTGGTAGTTCCATTCTGCTTGCTGCTAGTGTTTTTGCGCATCACAGTTTTGCGCCACATTTTGATGCTAGCAAGCCCGTGCACATAACCGGTGTGGTTACGGAATTTGAAGAGCGTAATCCCCACGCTTATTTACATATTCGCGCCGAAAACGCCGATGGCCTTACGCAAGAATGGGAATGTGAAAGTCATGGTGTTACTCAGTTAACCCGTAACGGTATTTCTCCAGACATGTTGGCTGTAGGCTCTACAGTACAAATAGACGGCTCTCAGCATCGACGTGATCCTTTGCAATGTTTCTTCGATACTTTGCATCTGGCTGATGGGCGCGTGTTGAGTGTTAACGGCCCTGCTGGTCAAAGAGCCGACGCACCCCAAGTGGCACAACGTTCTTCCATGTTTGGTGTTTGGTTGTTGGCTCCTGCTGGCGCTGTCAATCTCACTGCTCCTGCAGGTAGGGCTACCAGTGGCCCGCAGTTCATGATGGATTTCACTACTGATGCGGCCAAGGCGGAAATCGCTAAATACAATCCCTTTGTTGATGATCCTACTTATCGCTGCGAACCGGTGGCAATTCGTCGTGCTTGGGGCGCACCAGGCACACCCATGGCGCTACGTCAGTCCGGTGCTGACATCATCATTCAACACGAATGGATGGATGTTGAACGCGTTGTGCATATGAACCAAACGGCTGCACCTGTAGGCACACCCGAATCCATACTGGGTTATTCCCGTGGCCGTATGGAAGGAGATGTATTGATTGTGGAAACTGATCATTACAATCAAGGCGTGTTGAATCAGTTTGTAGAAGTAAAAGATCAACCCATGCGTGCGCTGTTACATTCCAATGAGTTGCGTACGGTAGAGCGTATCAGTTTTGATGCGCCATCCAACCGTATCAAGCTCAGCGTAGAAATGTCTGATCCAAAATATTTCACGCAGGACTTTCCGGTAGCACAGTCAGAATTTGCAGCTTCTGACATGGAAATTAAACCGTTTGGATGTATTCCTGAGCTACTTAAATAAGCAGGGTAAGCTAGGTACAGTTGTTGTTCTGCCGCCCGGCAGAACAACATTTTTATAAACCACAGCTCAATATAATTCTGCTAATGACACTTCTTAATACCAATATACTTTTGTTTCTTGCCTGTATTGCGCTTGCTACAGGTTTTATTAAAGCCGGCATGCCTTCCTTGGGAGCTTTATTGTCGGCAATGGTCGCCTTGGTATTTCCACCCCGTGACGCACTTGGCATTACCTTAGTTTTTTTATTGATAGGGGACACTGTTGCAGTGTGGCTCTACTGGCGGTTGGCACACTGGCCTGAATTGAAGAAGATGTTTGTGCCAGTGGTAATAGGAATTGGGGCTGGAGCGTTTGTTCTCAACAATCTCGACAATGCCAGGCTGGGTCTGGTTATTGGGGTGATGGTGTTACTGCTTGTGATGATGGAACCTATTCGACCCCAACTAACCAAACTGGCACTGGCACACCCGCGCAGTGCGCGTAATACAACGGGCGCACTCGCTGGACTTGCCACTACCATTGGAAATGCTGCAGGACCGTTTCTGTCCATCTATTTTCTGGTGTTGAATCTCGATAAGCGCGCTTTCATCGGCACTGGCAGCATTTTTTTCATGTTTGTTAATCTTTCCAAACTACCTGTTTTTTACTCCCAAGATATTTTTCAAGCTCAGTACTTGGGGTCGATCGTTTTGACAGCGCCTCTGGTTTATGTAGGTGCGCTTGCAGGTAAACAGTTTCTGGAATGGATTTCGCAGCTCTGGTTCAACCGTGTAGTGCTGTTTTTTACTGCATTGGCAGGGGTTTGGCTGATAGTCAGTTATTTACGAACGACTTAGTCTTGCTCTATTAAAAAAACCAATTAAAAAACCCGCGTAACAATGCGCAGTTAAATAAATCGCACCCAACAAACTCTAGGTAACAATTAGAAATTATTTTTCCCTGCAGATGCCTACGCCCAGATCGCAAACCTGAGCGTAGAAAATGGTCTTGTAACTGTTGGGATCAGAGTCGCTTATTGAGCGACACACTCAAAACTGGCTGCCAGATTCAGATCACCTTCTCCGCGATAACGTGGCCATAGCGGATATTTACACACCGGGCGGGTGCGACCTGCAGTGTTGGTGTTGACATCAGTGGCAAGTAACTCACCGGGTGCCTGATCTTTCTCGACCCAATTCTCCAGAGCTTCCAAAGTTGACAGTCGGGCATTAAATACACCCGTTTGATGACCCATGCCAGGGATGGTGTAGAAGCTTACAAAGCTGTCCAGATTTTCTTGTCCGAAGCGGGTAAGTAAGCGGTTGTAATACTGGATCGAACTGTAAGGACTGATGTAGTCGTCAACAAGGCCATGGAAATAAATCAGTTTGCCACCTTTGGCTTGAAAGGGTTCCAGCGCAATGCTGTTAGCGCTCATCAGCAAGGTCAACTCATTGATGCGACCGGCATACTGGGCAGGATCGAAATCATTAATAACATCCAGTTTTATATTCTGGGCGATCGCTAGGCGGGTAGTCGCATCGCCAGGCGCAAACTGTAAGGCTTGCTGTGGGCGTTCTGCTCCCAAGTTGGGGAAACCACCATCAACAAAAGTAGAGCCTTCAAACGGTGTCCATTTTGGAAATACGGCATTGCCTTCTTCATCATTAAAAATCTTCATACCAGCATCGTAGGGAGTGTCGATGTTATTTAATGCTTGTAACTGAAAATCTGACAAACACTGTTCGCCACTGTCTTTACCATTGGCACAGCGCAAGGGATTTTCGGCAGTGGTCAGTTTGAATGATGCAGTGGCCCCAGTACAGGCGGCGACATTGCTGATAATGCCATCGGCAGCTCCGTCGAGGGGGTCACAAGCGGTATAAACAGCAGTTGTTAGGAATTCTACTTCACGTGGATTCAACCAGCTCTGACCGTCATTGGCTTGTAATGCTTTGGCAAGGTTAAGTGCCGATAAATGCAGCATCACAACATTGTGGGCTGGATATCCTGCTATTACTCCGTCGTAATCAGCAGGATAACGCTGTACTGCGTCAAAGCCTTCATGACCGCCTTGGGAGCCGCCGATAAAATAGTTGTACTGTGGTGCAGCTGAGTAATATTGCGACACTAGCCACATGGCAACATCGTGGGTTTTCTTGATTTGCAAACGGCCAAAGTTTTCCAGCGCTTCTGCATTCAAATAAAAGCTGCCATCAAAACCGCCAGCCGATTTGTGTCCAGAATCACTGCCAAGCGTTACATAGCCACGGGCCAGTGGTGTTGCTTCAGTAGCTGGTTGTTTGGCATAAAACCCGAGGCCGCTTACTACATTGCCATTCAAGCCGCCACCACCAAATTGTATGGATTTTTGATTCCAGGTGCTGGGTAGGTTTACTTCAAAGTTGATATCAGGGGCGGTATAAGTTGCTGGATGAATTGCGCCTAGCACTTTGCAGTATTCGCCATTGGGATTGTTTTCAGCAGTAGTAGCGATTAGCTCAGCACTGATGATAGTAGCGCCTGTAGTAGGCAAACCAATGTTGTTGGCTCCAATGGTTAAACCTGTCAGTTGCATACAGGCCTCAGCACCCACAGTTGCAACAGCAGTAACATTAGTTGGTGCTGTAGTGTTATCGGTACATGCTGATAGTGTCAGCAGGGTAGTGGTAACAACTGCAAACAAGGACAAACTTTGGTTCCTATTTAGAAGAGGGTGCATCTTTTTAACAGCTTGCTTGAGCATGGCTTACACTCCGATTTTTATTATGAGTTAACAAACACTGACTACCTTAGCAGGTTCAGATATCGCTTTCACTTATTTACAGGGTTGCTTTTAAACTTTGCCCTTAACAGAAGGTTAACCGTGATCAATTACGCTATAAGCTAGTATTTCTCCTGCAACTCTTCCCCTTTACAATATAGCCACTTTTACAATTGTCCGGATACCCTCATGTTGCGCTTGCTTGCTTTGCTTATTGCGTTGAATTTTCTAGCAAGTTGCGCTGTCAATCCAGTGACCGGAAAAAATGAATTGAGCCTAGTTTCTGAAGCACAAGAACGCAACATTGGGGCTGAACAATATTCGCCTTCGCAGCAAAGTCAGGGTGGGCAGTATCAGGTCGATCCCGAGCTTTCTGCCTATGTAAATACTGTAGGTCAGCGCCTTGCTGCCGTAAGCGACCGACCCCTCGATTACGAATTTGTCGTGCTTAATAATGGTGTGCCTAATGCGTGGGCCTTGCCTGGTGGCA
This sequence comes from uncultured Gammaproteobacteria bacterium, assembly GCA_903844415.1. Taxonomy (GTDB): domain Bacteria; phylum Pseudomonadota; class Gammaproteobacteria; order Pseudomonadales; family Pseudohongiellaceae; genus CAILUG01. Next base: position 4,502 of record CAIMTR010000273.1, on the reverse strand, counting down.
AAATTGCAGTAAACCGGGGTTTGCTCTACGAATTAAATAATGAAGCCGAACTGGCCGCAGTATTAGGTCATGAAGTAGTGCACGCAGCTGCCGGTCACGGTGCGCAGTCCATGACCCGAGGTACTTTGTTGCAAGGTGCTTTACTGGTGGGAAGTGTAGCGACGCTTAACAATGAATTTTCTGATTACATCGTGGGTGCTTCACAACTTGGTGCGCAACTTATCAGCCAGCGTTATGGACGTGATGCCGAAAGTGAATCCGATTACTATGGCATTCAATACATGGTACGCGCTGGTTACGATCCACATGCTGCAGTCACCTTGCAACAAACTTTTGTGCGTTTGTCCGAAGGCCAAAACTCAAGTTGGCTGGAAGGTATGTTTGCCAGTCACCCACCATCGACAGCTAGGGTAGAGGCCAATCAAGCGCTTGTGGACGAGCTGCAACCACAATTGGCGGGGCGCGATCTTGACATAGGTGCCGAGCGTTATCAGCAAGCAGTAGCGCAACTTAAAACAAGTAAACCTGCTTACGATCTGTTCGATGAGGCGGAGCTTGCTATTGCTGATAATGAGTTGGATCTTGCCTTGGTTAATGTCGAAGAAGCCATCACACTGGTGCCCACCGAAGCACGTTTTCATGGTTTACAAGGTGACATCAATGTCTATCAGAAAAATTATAGTGCTGCCATCACTAGTTATGACGAGGCGCTGAGCTATGACAATAATTACTATGATTATTATCTTGGACGGGGAGTGGCCCACGCGCGTTTAAACCAAAATAGTCTTGCTCGTGACGATTTGCAGCGCAGTGCCGACTTGTTGCCTACCGCCATTGCCCTAAACGAACTCGGCAAACTTTCCTTGCTCGATAATGATCGAGTCAGTGCCAAAAAATATTTTCAGGGTGCAGCAGGGGCGCAGGGACTGGTTGGGCAGGAAGCTCAAGCGGCCTTCATGCGGTTGGACGTTTATGATAATCCTGCCAACTATCTGCAAGCCCAGGTTTATACCGACCCTTATGGTCGTATTCTGGCTCGAATAAATAACAGAAGCAGTTTACCCCTTAACTTAATTCGTGTGGATTTTGCCGCTGTGATAGACGGTAACGTTGTACGCCAGAGTCAGGTTGTTTCTTCTTTGCAAGGTGGTACTTATATCGACATCAACTCCGGCTTGGTATTTCCCAAAGGCAGCAATCCTACGGCGGATATGATGAATGCAGAAGTGGTGAGTGCGCAGCCGTGAACCAAAACGCTCCTGCATCTATTGCAGGTCTGGCAGACGTAAAGCTTAGTGAGTTGAATTATATCAGGTAGAAGTAAAGCTTTAGTCGACACACGTAAACCCATCCATGTGGCTCTCGTTCGCTTCTATGCGAACGAAGATCGTCGAAAGCTTTACCTCTATCTACTATGTTAGCCGTACCGTACGTCGGGCCTTAGGCGTGCTGCGTATCCGACTTTTGTTCCAAAAATCAAGCGAGCGCCTGTTGCTGTTGTACATATTCAACAAAACGTTGAAGTTCTTGCAGGGGTTGAAATCCGGAACATTGATACGCACCTGCAATAAAAGTGGGTACACCGGTTATCTGAAACTGGCGGGCTCTCTCCCAACTGGCCTCCACTGCTTTACAGAAGCTGCGCTTTTGCAGCACTGCACTTGCAGCAGTCACATCCAGTTTTGCAGCAGCCACTAGGTCGAGCAATACCTCAGGAAGAGCCAGATTACGGTTGTGTACAAAATAGGCTCGAAATATTAGTTTGTGCAGGGCAGTTGAGTCCGTTTGGGTAGCTGCCCACAGCGCCAATTCTTGTGCCAAAGTGCTGTTGAAAGTGTAATTTCGCTGGCCATGTTCCAGCCCGAGCTCATCCATCAATGTGTATAGTCGTTGATGGATGGAATCCAGATTTACCCCTCGTAACAGTTCGCTCAATAACAAACCCTCCTGGGGTGTACCCGGATGCAAAGGAAACGCCGACCACTTTATGGTTAGTGGTATTGTAAGGGCGAGTTTTTCAACCACGGCACTGGCCAGATAACACCAAGGGCAAACAAAGTCAGAAAATATTTCAATTTCCAAGGGAGCATTGTTCAAGAGGTTAGTCCATTTTTAAGTTGTGGATGGCTTTCGAAACCTACAGAAATTTTTTGAGAGAGACCACATTTTTATTTCATGAATTATTTCTAATGGCATAATCTGGTGGCAAGTTGACATAGGTACTTATTTTAAAAAGTGATCCGACTTGGGTTTCGATGTAAATAATTTTCAAAAATCTTTTGTGTTTTTTAAGTTTTTCCTCATGAGCAGTTGTCTTGAAGAGGTTGGAATGAACCACTTATATTTAACTAAATTTGTTGTAGTTTTATTGGTGTTTGTACAGGGAGTGGTGTTGGCTGCCCAAGACAATACGACGATTGAAGAAATTGAAATTACGGGTCAGCGCTCTTTAGTGGGATTGCGTCTGGCGATAACAGTTGCCGAGGATGGTATGTACCTGTTGTGGAACGAATTAAACGAAGATGATCTTTTCGATATTTATTGTGTACGCGAAGCGCGTACAGGCGCCTTAATAAAGCAAAGACGCTGCGAACCAGGCTTCGTTACGGAAGCTACTTCACTAAATGCGCGTGATTTCTTCTCTCAGGCCTTTGGGAATTCAGGCGGCGGCGTGATTACCCCGAACAATCCGCAAGCAGTAGTGGATTACTACACACCAATTTATCACCAAAAAATGAAAGATATGATTCTGAAAAACCCCCAAATGCTTGAGGCAGTTGTCAATCTTGAGAATTTGCGTTCAAAGCTGGACGAGCAAAAGTCGGCGTATTTCAGCAAGGAATAAAAGCTGATTGTTATTTTTTTATGTCGTCTTTTTGGATAAAGGGCAACACATGCGCGTTAATGGTTTTATCGCCTTTCTTGTGAAAGGCGTCAAACAATTTCTGCTTTGAATATCTTTAGATGTGGCTTTCTAGCATAAGTCGCTAGATTGGTTTTCTGCTTATTCCTTAAATTCGTAGATTGTGAATGTTGTATCGTTCTTGCCCTCGAAATCCAGCACACATTTGCCCGCAGAAGCAGGCAGAGTCCAGTCCACATCCGGCTGGTATTCAAGCTCTAGATTACGATGTTCACAACGTACATTGATCTTGTTCAGTTTTCCAACAACGTCAGCAACGGTAAACATGCGGTGTGCCGGCTCGTAGCTCCATTTTTTGTCTCTGATCTTGGCCAGTAAGGGGAGGGGATCAGTTGAATCGATTTGCTGCCTAGCTGTAGTGACTAACTCAAGCAGTTTGTCGTCGGCAGGAATGTCAAAATTTGCTTGCAGTTTTTCCCAAGTCCGTACCACAACTGCCTGTTGCCTTACAGAGGTTGCCAATATCAGTTGTTGCCGTAATGCGCTCTGTAGCAAATCTGGTGTCAGTATGTACTCTGTCACTCCATCGGCATTAACGCTACTTTGTGTGGCGAGTGTGATCGCCTCGAGTGCAGCGAAAGGGTCGCCCAGTTTCATTTCAAAAGTCGATAACATTTGATTAGTTACTGCGTAATCAAGCGCTGTATGTACGTGCTGCCTTAACATGCTCCGGATAGTTTTTTTACCATCTTCAAATTCTTGTGCTTGGTACTGTGTATTCAATTTTTCGTATTCCTGCTGAAAGTCGGTGGAACTAGAAAGTTGCTCGTTAAGTTTGATTCGAAACACATATTCTTGATTTAGAAAGTCAACTGCAGTGCCGTTGGACGTGCCGGGTGTAAAGGTCCAACTAGCTACGCTCCCTTTGATGGCTTTTTCGTAAAAGGGATTGGTCAAGCCACCAATTATTTCGACGTCGTCGGTAGTGCCGTCTGCTTTGACTGTATACCGAGTAACAATAAAACCTTCATTGCCAAAACCAGGGATAACTAGCCCCTCTTGAGTGAGGGGTGTCGGTTGGACTTGGACTAAATCTTGGGCTGTGGTATTTAAACTTGCCGCACAGCCAAGTATTCCAGCGATAACAATAGCCAAAGTCTTAGGGAAATAAGTTGTATCTTTCATAATAATTATCCTTTGCTAAATATTTTTTTATTAGATTAGTTATCTAGACCTTTTGATTCTGTTTCCCAGTTGCGATTTGTGCGTAAGGTGCAATCTTGTCCGACAAAAATCGTTCCTGCTTTTACATTACCCTTGCGCTGGTACATGAGTCAGTTGGATGCCACATCTGCGAACTTGCCACCACCAGGGTGGTACATGGTCGCGGTATGCCCTGCGTCACCAGGTGCGCCGTAAAACACAAGCAGGTGATTTAAGTCTAAAAGGTAGCCCCAATAGTCACATAACTTTGAAGCGTCGAAAAGGGTCGGCCGTGTGATTTACTTAACAGATTAAGAGTTGTTGCTCAGCAACCCACTATTTGCTGGTGCCTAGGTATGAAGTGAAAACCCTCTAAGCAAGCTTGTTGTTATGGGGGGTAAGGCTTGGGTTGAGGCTTAGGCTTAGGCTTAGGCTT
>CAIMTR010000272.1 GCA_903844415.1 uncultured Gammaproteobacteria bacterium | reverse complement strand
GCATTATTGGAACCATCACGGGCACGGAAACCTTCCACCACAAGTACTTCGCCGAGTATCAACACTTCTTTGCCAATTCCCCGCCGCATTAACATGCCGGGCGCACCTCCGGAAAAACCCCAGGTCGCCACTTTGCCATCGTCAGCAGTAACATCCACGTAAAACCAAATGTGGGGATTTTGCCATTCCACTTTACTTAATATTCCAGTCACGGCCACTGGTTGATTGCCATCATATTCGGCCGCAAAAGAATGATGAGCTTGGGTGTAAGGAGCGGCAAAAATACTGATCAAAACCAATACTGACAATAAACGATGCATAACTGATCCTCTAATAATGGCTAAGAAAATTTAGTAAATCGAGGTGTAACCAATCTAGTAGTTCTGTCAGTACTTTGTCAAACCAGACTTTATTCGTAACGTAAAATTTCAGCAGGTTTAGTTTTGGCGGCCCGCGCAGCCGGATAGAGGGTTGCCAGCAAACTGAGCACAAGCGCAAGTGAACAGACCATAATAAGATCTTGTACACGAATTTCCGTGGGCAAGTAATTAACCGGATAAATGTCTGAACTCAAAAACTTCATATTCAATAAAGTTTCGAGCCATGCCACCATATCACCTGCAACAAATGCCATCAAAATACCAAGTACCAAACCGCTCAGCGTGCCAATTAATCCGATGATAAAACCTTGCACAAGAAAAATACTGCGAATAGTACCAAGCGAAATTCCCATCGTGCGCAAGATGGCAATGTCTCCTTGTTTGTCCCGTACCACCATGATTAAACTTACAATTATGTTAAAAGCTGCTACTGCCACCAGCAAAGACAGCAACAAGCCTACCAATGTTTTGGAGAACACTATATTTTCGTAAATATTGCCATAAGTGTTACGCCAATCGGCAAAATTAAGATCATCTGGCAATAATTGCCGTAATCGATCAGTTACTTCTTGTACTGCAAACAGATCATTGGTTTGCACACGATAGCCATGGATAGTATTGCCAAGGCGGTAAAGTCGTTGAGCATCGGCAATATGGATCAAGGCAAGATTGCTGTCGAGCTGAGAGCCCACAGCGAAAATAGCCTGTACCGTAAAACTTTTCTGGCGAGTGAATTCACCCATCGGCGTGATAGGAACCACTGTGGATACCAGCGTAACTTTTGAGCCTACCGTGACACCGAGTTGCGTTGCCATATTAATGCCAATGGCAATGCCATATTCACCTGCCTGTAATGCAGCAAGACTACCTTGCTGCATAAACTGATTGATGACCGAGACTTTATCTTCCTGCACAGGATCAACACCATTGAGCAAAACTCCCTTGCTGTTACCGCCCGCGAGCAACATGCCCTGTAATTGCAAATAGGGAGCACTACCACTTACTCCAGCAACGGTATTAATCGCAGACTGCAGTGGCTGCCACTGTTCTTCACTACGCAAGGCATCAAGGCGGGCAGTGGTAACTGTGATGTGAGGCACAAGACCGAGAATACGCTGTTGCATTTCACGATCAAATCCATTCATCACCGACAATACTGTGATCAGTACAGCAACCCCCAACGCCAGGCCCAATACCGATAGCAACGAAATAAATCCAACCAGTAAATTACGCGAACGCAAAGAGGCATAACGACTACCAATAAAAAGTGCCGTATTTTTAACCATGGTTTATGGCTCCTGCATAGGGCAACAATTTGCCATCCTGCAAGTTTAATATGCGATCCATTTGGGCTGCCAACTGTAAGTCATGGGTTACCAATACAAAGCTTATTCCCAGCGTGGCATTTAACTGATTGATTAACTCATGAATAGCGTGTGCAGTTTGTCGATCTAGATTACCGGTCGGTTCATCCATGAGTACGCAGGCTGGATTGTTGACCAATGCCCTGGCAATGGCGACACGTTGGCGTTCACCTCCGGATAACTGAGCAGGTTTATGCAACAAACGTTCTGCCAAGCCGACCCGACCCAGCAAAACACGTGCTCGTTCCAAACATTCTGAGTAGGGCAAACCAGCAATCATGAGGGGCATTGCCACATTTTCTTGCGCTGTAAATTCACCAAGCAAATGATGGAACTGGTATACAAATCCTAAATTTCTATTTCGCATGCTGTCTTGATCTTTGCTTTTTAAGATAGAGATGTCCTGACCCTTAATCAGCACCTTGCCACTGCTAGGTGTATCAATACTGCCTAATAAGTTGAGTAAGGTAGTCTTGCCAGAACCGGAAACACCAATGATTGCTAGTTTTTCACCGGCACTTACGGTCAGATTGACACCATCAAGCACCGTTAGAGCAGACTCTCCTTGGGCAAATGATTTGCATAACTGCAGACAGGCAAGAACTGGAACATTCATGTTATTCATAACGCAAGACCTGGGCAGGCATGATAGTAGAAGCTTTCCAGGCGGGGTATAAAGTAGCCAGAAAACTGATGACTAGTGCCATACTGCAGGTGAGTACAACATCTTGAAGGTGTAATTCTGCAGGCAGAGAACTGATGACATAGAGACTATCAGGACTGATCCAACTCTCCAGGGACTGTGTCAATACAGTGAAATTACTCGTGATCAGTACTCCTAACACAGCACCCAGAAGAATGCCCGCCACACCGACCACCGAACCTTGTACCAGGAAAATGCTCATGATGGTGCCCTGCCCCGCACCCATAGTGCGTAAGATGGCAATGTCGGATTGTTTTTCGGCTACTACCATCACAAGCGTAGAAACAATGTTAAAAGCACCAATGGCTACAATCATCATCAGCATCAGCCAGGTCATGATTTTTTCCATTTTCAGTGCGTTGAACAAGCTGGCCTCGGTCACACTCCAATCTGCTCCTTGATAAACAGGCCCAGGGAAATCACGGTTCAACGTTTTCAAACTAGTAACAACTTGCTGCCCAGCCTGATCGATGTCTGCTACTTTTAAGCGTAAATGCACAGCAGTGGCCAGATTATCTATACCAAGCAAGGTCTTGCTGTCTTCAATATGAATAAGTGCAAGATCAGAACCAATACTGAACTGCACATCAAAAATACCCGCCACTGTAAAACGTTGCATATCGAGTCTTACTTGAGTGCCGGCTTGATTACTTCTTGGAATAGTCAGATTTACGGCATCCCCCAACACAAGTCGTAGATTGGCGGCCAGACCGCGGCCAATCACAATTTTATGCAAGCCTGGTTGCAGGTTGTTGAGGCTGCCTTCCAGCATGCTTGCTTCGATAGTAGAAGTGTCGATTTCGGCCGCCGGCAAAATACCGCGCACCTGACTGACCTGGTGATAACCCTGCTGACTTAACAATGCATCGCTGACGGTATACGGGGAGACCGCAACAATTCCACTTTGTTGCATCAAGGCGGTTGCAGCTTCTTGCCAGAGTGGAAATGCAGGTTCAGCCGAAATATCTGCATGAGGAACCGTTATCAAAGTGCGGTCACGTTGAATGCCCTGAGAACCATTAAAAACAGACAATACAACGATGAGCGCCATCACTCCAAGGGTTAAACCTGCCATGGAAATAATAGAAGTGAAGGAGATAAACTGATTGTCCTGCTTGGCCAGGATATAGCGCAGACCAATAAATAAGGCAGGGATTCGCGTGTTTGTCATGGCGCAATTAAACCATAGCAACAGCAATTTGCTGAGCGCCAATCTGCCATTTTATTACACCCGCGGGGCCCACAAATAACAATGAAACTATTGAGCCTGATCAGATGGTTGCTCTTGCAATTGCTGCTGGTGGCGCTTCAACAGCCGCTGAACAGTCTTAAAACTAATAGGCATCACCGGTGTGCTTATTTCGGATGAAATCGCGCGCAGAGATAAACCTTGCTCGTTCATGCGAAAAATTTGCTTCAGTACTTTTTGCTCCATGGGATTTGCAATTAAGCGCCCATTGCTATGAATCGAAAAGCCGAACGGTCTACTGCCACCCAAAAAACGACCCTTGTTACGCTGATTTTGTTTTACAGTTTTTATACGTTCGGTGGAACGCCGTTTTTCCAAGCCATGAAAAACTCGTAGCATTTTTTCAAATGGAGGACAAAATTGAGGATTTGTGAGATCACCTTCAAGATCGACAACGTACAAACTAATCTTGCGTTTGCGTAACAGTTTGACGGTGGCCTGCATGTCTTCACAACAACTAAACATACGTTCGATGGTACAGGTAATGACGATATCGCCGGTATCTAGACGAGTGATTAGCTGCTGCCATTCTGATCGATCTGGCAAGTCTACAGACCACAGCACACCCTGCTCCAGAATGTTTTCGTTTACTCTAATGCCAATTCGCAGCGCAAAGGTATGCAAACGCAGACTTTCTTTTTCCAGTTGTTCTGCCAGCAGTGTGCCGGTTTGTGCTGTTTCTATTTCAGATGTTCGGGCGTAACTGTAAACGGCCATGCTGCATCCCTCGTGGGAGGTCGTATTGTTTGCTTTCAACGAAAGGGGTTACGGATATTTTCTGTCGGCTTGCTGCCAGATATCATGTACACGCTCGTGTCTCTGTCTGTGCAACTACAAGCTAGGCGGCTAATTCTAATCAACCGGAATTTAACTATGCAAGCTAAATTCAGGATAAATCAGGATTTTTACCAAAAAAATCAAAACTTAGCAGGGGCTGAACTGAGATTGCAATGGTTTACTAGCAACATAAATTACATTGGCACTGACAGCATCCCAACGCTGCAAAAGGGTGTAGTCGTGTTCCAACACAGTAACCTCAAAGCCGATAGAGGTCAGCAGTTCTTGTAATTGTGGCAACGTCACTGCTGTCATCACATGATGATCGAGCCAGCGTTGGGTGCCGGCAGCAGTAACACGGGTAATACTCAGATTCAGATCAAGCACTTCGCCTGCACCCCCATAAAACCAACTTGATTGAAAATCCAATTGTGAAGTACCGTCAGTAACATGGGTGATGACACCGTTATCGTTGCGGATACCACGTGCGTCCACCGCATTAAATATAAATACACCGCCAGGCTTCAAGGCGGCATAAACATTGCGCAAGGTTTGGGTGAGTGCTGAGGTCGGGTGGCTGTAGTGGATGGAATACAAAAAGCAGGTGATCAGATCAAAGTCATCAACATATGTAAAGGAAGCCAGATCACTCAACAGCAGATGCGCGGTTGGGCAACGCACCGCCGCCTGCGCGAGCATCTCGGCACTATTGTCCAAGCCGCTGGCAGTAAAGCCATACCTTTCCATTTGCGCCATGTGTTGGCCAGTCCCACAGGCCAGATCCAGATAATCCTGGGCACCAGAACTGGCAAATAGTACAAAAGCGCGTTGGGTAAATTCACACTGCTGCACATAATCGACTTCTGCGCAGAAAAAATCGTAATACTGGGCTAGATCACAATAGAGGTTGCCAGTTTTTTGCATGACTTGCCAAATGAGAGGGTGGCTGATTACGAAAGGGATTAGAGGAAGAGTTTACTTACAGATTGTAGCAGTTTCGACTTACTGATTGACCTACTCGAAGTCAGCATTTCAGCCAAACTTTACCCGCTACAAAAGACCCTTGTGCACACAAAAGAACACAAGCTACTAGTCAACGCGTTGCACCTGAATATAACTCGCCAGTCTAGTGCCACTCAGTCGATAAGAAATGCCCCACCTAGTAGGATAAATTCTTACTTCATCACCTACCCGCAGACGGTAAACTTTGTTTTGCATCTGCTGCCACTGCTGACCATTTTGCAAGGTGACCTGCAACAATTGGGGACCGATTTGCTCAAGGGCTGCGACGGTGTCGATCAGTTCGTCCTTCCCTTCTGAGCCTTTCACAAGGCGAGCTTT
>CAIMTR010000271.1 GCA_903844415.1 uncultured Gammaproteobacteria bacterium | reverse complement strand
TCAAACTGTTGCTCGAACTTTTTAGCTTTCATAAAGTGCCACCTCTTCTGTGCGTGCAAGACGCATGGGTATCAATCGAACATGGGACCCGTGACAGGTAATGATCGATGACCAATGCGCTCCATCAATTTGCCCTATCGCCAGAAACCGCGGCTCATCTTCAGCTTTTGATTGGCATCTTATTGCCAGTCAGCCTTGGCTTCTAAAGTTGGAAGCCACCGACGCACTGCAGGCGCCGCGCAGAGGCAGCTCGCTGCTATATGTGCGAGTGGGCCGAAAGCTTAGGCATCACCGCGTGCTGGTTGAACACCGTAAGCCCGCATGGCCGATGCAACCTGCGAATGTTCAGTCGTTTCTGCCGCATAGAGTCGATAGCTTGGGGCAAGGATTGCGTCGATCGCCGTGGCGCGGACAACCAGAACGCTGTGAATTGGAAACCGTGGTCCTGCCTTCGCTTTCAGCGGAGCCGCCCAACGAGAAAATTCCGCGTCTTGTCGGGGCACGTTGCGTGCAGTTCCCGCTACCTTGAATCCTTTCTGGACGAAGACATCGATAAAGCTGACACACACAAGTGGATTGATTTCGATGTTTCGCACGCTGGTAGGCGAGGCGATGTTCGCAATGACAAGGTGTTCAGTATCAAAGACGGTGAAGATTTCCTTTGGTGAGACATTGGGCTGTCCATTCCCATCGACGGTCGCAAGCCAGCACAGGACACTTTGCACTGCGGAATTCTGGACTTCAGGCGACAACATACAAGTAATCACAGTGTAATTGGTGACCTTAACCACTGACACTAAGACGAGGCCAGCTACTAGCCCAGTCGCAGGCCGCCCGCTTGCCGCGCCTGCAGCCCGATGCCATCGCGCACAAGCCGCAGCCCTTGTTGGCGTCACGGGCTCCACGTTAACGCAGTTCAGCGATGACCGGGCTGTGCTGATGGTGCACTTTCACTTAGCGGCTAATCTGGCCGATTTGATCTTGGCCGACCATCACGCAGGAGCCAACTCCAGCTTGATGCGACGGCCCAGCGCGGCAGCAGCGCCAGCCAATGTGGCCAAGGTCAGGTTTGTGTCGTCGACGTCAAACAAACGGTTCAAAGACGTGCGGATGATTCCCATGGTTTGATCGCTGATTTCTTTCTCGATTTGCTAAACCATGACCCGCTTGACCGCCACGGCTGTCCTTGACTTCTCATTATCAGTAGCTACAATAAATTGTGCGCTTTGTATTCGACCCTGACAAAGACAAGCTGAACTTGGCCAAGCACGGCCTATCGCTCTCCTTCGCTGAAAAGTTAATCTGGGAGGAAGCGTATGTTTGGGTCGATCCGCGTTATGCATACGATGAGTTGCGAATGATTGGCCTTGTCCCCGAGGGCAACACACTGTATTTCGTGGCGTTTGTAGACCGTGGTGATGTGCGCAGAACCATTAGTCTGCGTCGTACCGAACGACGAGGGGTGAAAAAATATGTCGAAAACATCCAGTAAGCGGGTCATCTTGATGCCATCGGTCAAAGACAACGCGAAAATTGTTGCTGCGGCTAAGGCCGATCCAGATGCCAAGCCCATGACGAAGGCGCAGTTAGATGCACTGGTGCCGATCAGCGTTGCGCGAGGCAGACCAAAGTCTGAGAATAAAAAGCTGCTGCTCTCTGTGCGCTATAGCGTGGAGGTCGTTGAGTACTTTCGCTCTACAGGTGACGGCTGGCAGGCGCGCATGGACAGTGTGCTTCGCCAATATGTGAGCAAGCATTTACCCCCCAACAAGGCGACATAACGCGTTATTCGTTGCGGACACACAGCAGCAGCGTGTCGCGTGCCGGACAACGCCAACGTAGGGCAGGTGCAACTATTTGCGCCCATTGTGGCCTACGCTGACGGTGCACTTTCACCCAGCACCCGCTCAGCCGGCACATAGGCAT
>CAIMTR010000270.1 GCA_903844415.1 uncultured Gammaproteobacteria bacterium | reverse complement strand
TCCACGGTTAGTTATATAATAGCACATTTTTATCATAATAAATAGTGTATATGACAAGGAAATCTGCTCAAAATGGCACGTAAGACTTATCCTGAAACACCAGCAGAAGAAGCTGCTAGAATAAATGCTGCCAGCGGTAACCCCGAAGGCATCACTGCTGCACAAGTGTCCAACAATCGAGCACTTAACGAAAAATTAACTGCGTCATTTGGATTCGGCGGCGACAAAGCACCATCTTCGGGACCGGGCAGTAATCCAGTGGCTCCTTTTTCACAGTTGGTAGCAGCTGTTTCAGAAAACATCAGCCAAGCCACTAATGAAGGGCAAGCGGTCCTGCAAGATGCTAGTTCTGCATTAGACAAACTTAAACTTGACGACAAGATTTCTGAGCTAACTGCTGGATTTAAATCAGGACTGAACCAGTTAGCAGGCGATGTAAAAAACTTTGGTGCCAGTGCCATGGGGGGAAATAACACCATACAAAGTGCTGTGGGGGGTGCAGTTGATAAACTAAGATCAGTGGCAGGTTCATCCAGTAACATAGCAGCAGATATCTCCGGAACACTTAACAAACTAACTGGCGGCAATCTTGCAGGCGGCCTAATGAAAGCTGCCGGCGAGTTCGGTGCAGCAGCAGGCATGCTCAACAATATACTTAGTCTCAAGCGAGGCATCAACATACCCAAAGGGGCAGAAGTATTTGCACCACAAGGACAGGCCATACAGTTGAACGCCGGTTCCAAAGATGATTGGCGTGTGCGTATAACCTGTGAATGGAACACTTTTAATAGTCCCTTGTTCGGAGTTCTCAAACAAACCGGAGGTGTGGTATGGCCATATATGCCTAATATCACAGTCAGCACCAAGGCAGAATACAACACCATACCTATAACTCATGCCAACTACAGTCAATACAGTTATAAAAACAGTGTGGTTGATGACATCTCTATCAGCGGAGAGTTCAGCTGCGAAACTGCCACAGACGGTGCCTATTGGATAGCCGCAACTACATTTTTCAAGACAGCTACTAAAATGTTTTTTGGGCAAGGTGACCTTGCAGGTAATCCTCCTATAATCTGTAATCTCACAGGTTACGGTAGCCATGTATTTGACAAAGTTCCAGTGATTATAAAATCATTCTCAGTGGATTTCAAAGACGATGTAAACTACATCAAATGTGATCCTTTTAACAATGGCAAATATACGTGGGTGCCAGTGTTAAGCACTATCACTGTCAGTGTAGCACCTGTATACAGCAGACAAGGACTGAGAAAATTCAGCCTACAAGACTATGCTAGAGGCAAAATGTCCGGTGAAGGCGAGGTGGGATACATCTAATGGCCAAATACACAAAAACCAGTCCCTGGTCCGACACCAGGCAGAATAATTTTTATCTTGATCTCTTAGAGATCAGACCAGTGCCAGCCGAAGCAGATGATTTTCGATATGTGATTGAAAATCAATATAGACATCGCCCAGACCTCTTGGCCTATGACATATACGGTAATGCTAAACTATGGTGGGTGTTTGTTCAAAGAAACATGAGTGTGATCAAAGATCCCATATATGATTTTGAACCAGGAACTGTGATATACCTGCCAAAAAAAACAAACCTTGCAAAGTTTCTAGGAGTATAAATGGTCGCTAGATTTTTAGCCAACGCTGTAGAGCAGTTTAAACCAGACGGCACCCGAGCTATTGCAGAATTCACTAACAGCGTTCTCGGCATAGGCAATGCTGTGAGAAAAACTTTGGAGGTACCAGCACGAGCCACCGACATGCTGGAAAATGGTAAATCTAATCAGGAAACAAAATCAAACACCACAGCTGCTTCAGCAAAGAAAAATCTTCCTTCATTGGTCAGAAATCCTATGGAAGTGTTTGCTAGCAATAATGTTTTATGGACACTGGCATGTTTGACCCCGCAACAGTTTAACGATCCCAAAATTTATAGAGATAATCCATCAGCATTGAAAAATATAGTGTTTTCATCTGCAGGACGATTTGACGCAGACAGAGTAGCAACATTTTTTGGCAGTCCAGAATACTACATCAATAATTTTGTAATGCAGACAGTGATAGGAGCCAATGAAGCCACAGGTAACAGCAATGCTGTTAAATTTTCATTTGATATAATCGAACCACATTCTATGGGAC
>CAIMTR010000269.1 GCA_903844415.1 uncultured Gammaproteobacteria bacterium | reverse complement strand
GATTTCATTTCCGGGCCAAGAATAGGGTCGACACCAGGAAACTTATTGAAGGGGAAAATTGCCTCCTTGACCGAATAAAATCCAGGAATGATTTCTTTGGTAAAGCCCTGAGTTTGCAAACTGATGCCTGCCATGCATTTGGCTGCGATCTTGGCCAACGACACACCGATACATTTGGAAACAAAGGGCACTGTTCTGGATGCACGTGGGTTTACTTCAATGATATAAACTTCGCCGTCCTGATAAGCCAACTGAGAATTCATCAAGCCAATAACACCCAACTCCCTTGCAAGCTGCACACACTGCCTACGAATAAGGTTTTGTACTTCCATAGGTAAGTTATACGGTGGAAGTGAACACGCTGAGTCACCCGAATGTACTCCCGCTTGTTCAATATGCTGCATGATGGCGCCAACCACGACATCTTTGCCATCACTCACAACATCAACATCAATTTCAATTGCAGCGTTTAAATAATAGTCCAGCAATACCGGACTATCGTGACTAACCTGTACTGCTTCTTTGATGTATCGTTTTAGTTCTGCTTCGTTATACACGATTTCCATCGCACGCCCACCCAGCACATAGGAAGGTCGTACCACCAACGGATAACCAATTTTCACTGCTTCAATCAATGCCTGTTCCAAACTTCGAACAGTACTATTAGGCGGTTGTTTGAGACCAAGTTTTTGAATCATGTGCTGGAATCGTTCGCGATCTTCAGCGCGATCAATTGCATCAGCAGACGTACCAATAATGGGCACGCCAAGTTTTTCTAAGCTAGTGGCCAATTTGAGCGGGGTCTGGCCGCCAAACTGCACAATTACACCTTTGGGTTTTTCCAGGTGTACTATTTCCAGCACGTCCTCCAAAGTGACAGGCTCGAAATACAATCGATCGGATATGTTGAAATCTGTAGAAACAGTTTCCGGATTACAGTTAATCATAATGGCTTCGAAACCTTCTTCCCGAACAGCCAATGCCGCATGTACGCAGCAGTAATCAAACTCTATACCTTGCCCGATTCGATTAGGACCACCACCCAGCACGATAATTTTTTCACGCGAACTGACATCCGCTTCACACTCTTCTTCGTAGCACGAATACATATAGGCTGTTTTGGAGCGAAACTCGGCAGCGCAAGTATCGACACGTTTATACACAGGCCGGATATCCATGCCATGACGCAAATCACGAACCTCAGTTTCAGTAACTTTCAATATTTTGGACAAGCGCAGATCAGAGAAGCCTTTACGCTTTAGCTGATAGAAATAACTACGATTCAACTGACTGAGAGTTAGCTGACTGAGAATATTTTCCTCACTCACAATGTCTTCAATTTGCACAAGAAACCAAGGATCAATTCCGGTCAAGGCATTAACTTGAGCAACTGTCATTCCCAAACGGAAAGCATCGGCCACATAGCGAATACGATCCGCACCAGCTTCCTGTAGTTCCCGGCGCAAGCGCTCGGTTGCATCACTAGCTTCAAAGTCGAGCACTGGATCAAATCCACAAATTCCAATCTCCAACCCACGTAATGCTTTCTGTATAGACTCCTGAAAAGTACGACCAATCGCCATAACTTCGCCCACCGATTTCATTTGAGTGGTGAGACGGTCGGGCGCTTGCGGAAACTTTTCAAAAGTGAAACGGGGAATCTTGGTTACTATGTAGTCGATGGTTGGCTCAAACGATGCAGGTGTCGCTCCGCCCGTGATTTCATTACGTAATTCATCAAGGGTATAGCCAATGGCCAACTTGGCTGCGACTCTGGCAATCGGGAACCCGGTAGCTTTAGATGCCAATGCTGAAGAACGGGAAACACGCGGATTCATTTCCACAACAATCAAACGCCCATCAGCCGGATTGATAGCAAACTGCACATTGGAGCCACCGGTTTCCACGCCGATTTCGCGCAACACTGCAATCGACGCATTGCGCAGTATCTGATACTCCTTGTCGGTGAGAGTCTGCGCTGGCGCAACGGTAATTGAATCGCCAGTATGAATCCCCATCGGATCCAAGTTTTCAATGCTGCACACAATTATGCAGTTGTCATTTTTGTCACGCACAACTTCGAGTTCGTATTCTTTCCATCCGATCAATGATTCATCGATAAGCAATTCATTGGTAGGGGAAAGATCAAGTCCACGACGACAGATTTCTTCAAACTCTTCCTTGTTGTAGGCAATGCCGCCACCGCTACCACCGAGGGTGAACGAGGGCCGAATAACACAGGGATAACCCAGTTTTTCCTGGGCAGAAAAGGCTTCTTCCATATTATGCGCAAATGCGTGACGTGCCGTTTCGAGTCCAATGGCAACCATGGCAGCATCGAACAACTGCCGATTTTCTGCCTTGGCAATGGCATCTTTCTTGGCACCAATCAGTTCAACATTGTATTTCGCCAACACCCCTTCACGATCTAGATCAAGAGCACAGTTGAGCGCTGTTTGACCTCCCATTGTTGGCAAAATAGCATCAGGCCTTTCCTTGGCAATAATTTTTTCAATTGTTTGCCAGTCTACTGGTTCGATGTAAGTCGCATCTGCCATACCAGGATCGGTCATGATAGTAGCCGGGTTAGAGTTCACCAAAATAATTCGGTAACCCTCTTCCCGCAGGGCCTGGCAGGCTTGCGCGCCGGAATAATCAAATTCGCAAGCTTGACCAATGACAATAGGCCCAGCACCGATGATGAGAATACTTTTTATGTCTGTGCGTTTTGGCATGATGGATTCTTTACGTCACATTAACGAGGGCGAGTAGCAAAATGTTGTTCAATCAGATCTATAAAATGGTCAAACACTTGGGATACATCGTGCGGCCCAGGGCTGGCTTCTGGATGTCCCTGAAAACCAAAGGCTGGTTTTTTAGCGTGATGAATACCCTGTAGAGAACCATCAAACAAAGAAACGTGTGTCGCTTTCAATGTGGGCGGCAGCGTTTCTGCTTGAACAGAAAAACCGTGATTCTGGCTGGTAATAAACACTTTACCGCTGGCCAAATCTTGTACAGGATGGTTAGCGCCATGATGTCCCAACTTCATTTGTGCAGTAGTTGCCCCACAGGCCAGTCCGAGCAATTGATGACCCAGACAAATTCCAAACACCGGAATTTCAGTTTGTAAAAACTCCTGAATGGCTTTTATGGCATAGTCGCAGGGCTGTGGATCACCCGGGCCATTGGACAAGAAAATACCATCCGGTTGCATGGCCAGCACTGCGCTAGCCGTGGTCTGGGCCGGTACTACTGTAACGCGACAGTTTCGATCAACCAGCATACGTAAAATATTGTGTTTAACCCCAAAATCATAAGCCACCACATGATATTTTCCGGGGGCAGGTTTGCTATGCCCGGTGCCCAGCACCCATGATCCTTCCTGCCATTGGTATGGCTTCGAACAAGTCACCACTTTCGCCAGATCCATCCCTACCAAACCCGGAAAATCTTTGGCTGCCCGCAACGCTCTTGCTTTGGCCGCTTCCATATTCTCTAGCAATTCGGGCCCTGCATATAGGCAACCATTCATCGCCCCTTTATCGCGCAGGATTCGAGTCAATCTGCGGGTATCGATTTCAGCAATCGCAACTACATTGCGCTGCTTAAGCCAGCTGTCCAGATTTTGCTGATTACGAAAATTGCTGGCCAGCAAGGGTAAATTACGGATAACGAGACCGGCAGCCCAGACTTGTGATGACTCATCATCTTCTGTTGTGGTGCCCGTATTGCCAATATGTGGATGGGTCAGGGTGATGATTTGTTTGGCATACGACGGGTCAGTAAGAATTTCCTGATAGCCGGTAATAGCAGTATTGAAAACCACTTCGCCAGTACTGATGCCTTCAGCACCAATGGCAATACCAGTAAAAATCGAGCCGTCTTCCAGAACTAGGAGCGCAGGGTTGGGCAAAGGTGTAGGCAATATCTTGTCCTCGTCAGCGGTGAGCTATGCTATTACATCAGTCCGCTACAATTTCTGCGCTGCCGCCGGGAATTTCTTCCGCGAGAAAAAATGGGCAGGCCGACTTGTATCGTTGAGAGTTGAAGACCACTTTAGTGCGGAAAAGCAGCTTAAAAAAAAGCGGAATGCATGGTTCTCATTCCGCTTTTTTATTAATTCTGTTCACAGGTTCGCTGCCGTCTCAGTGTCTATCATACTGAGTAGCTATTCTATGGAAAGGGCCACACTCTTGTCCATGAGAAATCGGTTTAAGAACCACATTTGTTTTATCTGCAGCAGATTTACTAGTGACACTGCAGGAAATGCTACGCTGACACCTACCTCACTTATAGACCTAGCACATCCTGCATGGAATAAAGTCCCTTACCTTTGGTTTGTAACCACTGCGCGGCACGCAAGGAACCGACCGCATAGGTCATGCGACTGCTTGATTTGTGAGTAATTTCTAGTCTTTCGCCGGGGGTGGCAAACAGCACAGTGTGATCACCCACAATGTCACCAGCTCGAATGGTGGAAAACCCTATGGTCTTGCTGGAGCGTTCTCCGATTTGGCCTTCCCTACCGAATACCGCACAGTCTGCAAGTTTGCGTCCTAATGTTGATGCCACTATCTCACCCATTTTTAATGCTGTGCCAGACGGAGCATCTTTTTTAAGGCGATGATGCGCTTCAACAATTTCGATATCCGCTTCTTCACCAATGATCCTGGCTGCAAGCTCAAGCAGTTTGAAGCACAAATTCACGCCGACACTCATGTTGGGACCAAACACGATACCGGTTTGTTGGGCGGCGGCCGCCAAGATATCTTTTTCCTCATCAGTAAAGCCAGTCGTGCCAATGATTAACTGTTTACCCGCGGGGGCGCAGTAGCTCAAATGCGCCAGTGTGGCAGCCGGACTAGTAAAATCAATGAGGGTGTCGAACTGGTTAAGGCAGGTACGTAAATCTGCAACCGTGGTTACCTGCAGAGGGGCAAGCCCACACAAGGTACCTGCATCTTTGCCAAGTTCTGCGCTACCAGCACGCACTGAGGCAGCCCCCAGAGTCAGCGCAGGGTTTTGGGTAATGGCTTCAACAATGGTTCTGCCCATACGGCCAGAGATACCGGCAACGGCTATTCGTAGCATTACAAGTTCCAATTAGACAGGATTAATCGCAGGAATACCTTGCCACGCACAGCGTGGCAAGCTGATACAAACAAGTAGTATTTATATAGGCAGCACTTGTCCTTGTCACGCCTTTCTTCTTATGGATTTCTTATCAAGACTTCAGCGCATCAACAAATTTTTTTACCCCATCAAACCAACGGGTTTTAAGTGGATTTTGCTTGCTGCCCGATGCGTCTTCAATTTCCTTGTATTCCGCCAGTAATTCTTTTTGGCGACGGGTCAAATTGACAGGGGTTTCTACCACCACACGGCATAAGAGGTCACCTGCAGGGCCACCTCGCACCGGGCTAACACCCTTTTCTCGCAGCCGGAACAATTTGCCGGTCTGGGTTTCGGGGGGGATTTTGAGCTTAACCTTGCCATCCAGGGTGGGTACTTCTAATTCTCCACCTAATACCGCATCGACAAAAGTGATTGGAATTTCGCATAACAAGTCGCTGCCATCACGCTCAAAAATGGGATGTTCCTTTACAGCCACCTGCACATAAAGATCTCCGGGAGGTCCTCCATGAGTACCGGCCTCACCTTCGCCGGTAAGGCGAATACGATCACCTACATCAACGCCTGGGGGAACTTTAACCGACAGGGTTTTGTTTTCCTGTACGGCGCCACGACCATTACATACATTGCAGGGATCCTTGATGGTTTTTCCAGCACCCTTACAGCGCGGGCAGGTTTGCTGCACCTGAAAAGGGCCTTGCCGCATACGCACCTGGCCGGCGCCCTGACAAGTTGTACAGTTTTCCGGAACTGATCCTTTGCGCGCGCCGCTCCCTTCGCAGCTTTTACAGGCCGCCCGGGTTGGGATCTTTATTTTTACACTAGTTCCTTTTACAGCATCTTCCAGCGAAAGCTCCATGGTGTAACTAAGATCAGAGCCTCGCTGTACATGACTGCGACCACGACCACCGCCACCGCCAAATATATCGCCGAACATATCGCCGAATATATCGCTGAATCCGGCCGCACCAGCACCACCGCCCTGAGGATTAAGTCCGGCATGCCCGAATTGATCATAAGAAGCACGTTTGTCTTTGTCGGACAACACTTCGTACGCTTCATTGGCTTCCTTAAATCGCGCCTCAGCAGATGCATCACCAGGATTACGATCCGGGTGATGTTTCATTGCTTCACGACGATAGGCTTTTTTTAGATCTGGCTCAGTAACACCACGAGCCACGCCCAACACTTCGTAAAAATCGCGTTTTTCCATGTATTCCCCATAACAGAAAAACTAACGAAGGCTTCCCCACGTTAGTTTTTTTACTTTATACACCGGATTTTGTGAAATCCTTTGGCGCATCTGCTTATCTCAAGCATCGCGCTAGGTTAACAACCCTTGCAGAATTATTTGTCGTCTTTCACTTCTTCAAACTCAGCATCAACTGCGTCATCACTATTTTTGCTGCTCGAAGAATTACCGCTGTTGTTGCCGGGATTAGCACCAGCGCCCTGTTGGGCCTGCGCATCTGCATACATACGCTCAGCCATCGGTGCAGCAGCTTCGGTCAACTCTTTGCTCAAATTTTTGATGGCATCCAGATCATCAGCTTTCATCGCCGCTTCAAGCGCGGTGATGGCCCCTTCAATTTTGGATTTTTCATCAGCAACTACTTTCTCACCCGCTTCAGTTAGAGATTTTTTGGTAGCGTGAATTAAACCATCAGCCTGGTTGCGAGCTGTGATGAGATCTTCAAATTTTTTGTCTTCCGCAGCGTGCGATTCCGCATCGCGTACCATCTTGGCAATCTCTTCGTCAGTCAAACCACTGGACGCTTTGATCACAATGGATTGTTGTTTATTAGTGGCCAAATCTTTGGCGGAAACATGCAAAATACCATCTGCGTTCAAGTCAAAACTTACTTCGATTTGCGGCATTCCGCGCGGGGAAGCCGGGATGTCGCTTAAATCGAAACGACCAAGCGATTTATTCTGGGAGGCCTGTTTTCGTTCGCCCTGTACCACATGAATTGTTACCGCACGCTGATTGTCATCGGCAGTAGAGAAAGTCTGTTTTTTGTTGCAGGGTATCGTGGTGTTTTTCTCGATCAACGTTGTGGCAACACCGCCCAAGGTTTCGATACCAAGAGACAGCGGGGTGACATCTAGTAGCAACACGTCGGTCACTTCACCAGCTAATACTGCTGCCTGTATTGAAGCTCCAAGCGCCACAGCTTCATCTGGATTTACATCGCGACGCGCTTCTTTGCCGAAAAATTCTGCAACTTTTCGCTGCACCATCGGCATACGAGTCTGCCCACCTACCAAAATAACGTCACTGATTTCGGCTACTGTCAGACCAGCATCCTTAAGCGCGACTTTCAACGGCTCAATAGTGCGATTAACCAACTCTTCCACCAACGATTCGAGTTTGGCGCGGGTAAGTTTAACAACCAAATGTTTAGGGCCACTGGCATCTGCAGTGATGTAGGGCAGATTAACTTCGGTTTGTTGGGCTGAGGAAAGTTCGATCTTGGCTTTCTCTGCCGCTTCTTTTAAACGCTGCAATGCCAAGGGGTCATTGTGCAGGTCAATACCGGTAGATTTTTTGAAATCTTCTGACAGGAAATCGATCAAGCGCATGTCAAAATCTTCACCGCCGAGAAAGGTATCTCCGTTGGTCGATAACACTTCAAAAGAATGCTCACCATCGGTAACGGCGATTTCGATGATAGAAATATCAAACGTGCCACCACCAAGGTCATATACGGCAATGGTGCTGTCGCCTTCTTTTTTATCCATGCCAAACGCAAGCGCTGCAGCAGTGGGTTCGTTGATAATACGTTTTACATCAAGACCTGCAATTCTGCCGGCATCTTTGGTGGCCTGCCGCTGCGCATCATTGAAATAAGCGGGCACAGTAACCACTGCTGCAGTGACTGGTTCACCCAGATAATCTTCCGCAGTCTTTTTCATTTT
>CAIMTR010000268.1 GCA_903844415.1 uncultured Gammaproteobacteria bacterium | reverse complement strand
CCTGAGCTAATCTCAACTGGTTTGAAGTCTCTCTCAACGGGCGTTGGGGGGTCTGGATTGGAATCATCAACTTCGAAAATCATGCCCTGTCCATTTTCCCTCGCATAAATGCCTAAGATCGCAGCTGTTGGAACATAAACCCTAGTAGGAATACCCCCAAAACGACCTCTGAACTCAATCCCTTCTTTGGCCATGACTAAGCCCTGTACAGCCATAGGAGAGATGTTAAGCACTATCTGACCATCTTTGACAAAATTCTGCGGCACTTCAACACCACTGGCAAAAGCGTTAACTAGGATATACGGGGTGCAATTATTTTCCAATATCCACTCATTTAAGGCACGTACCAGATAGGAACGATGAGAAGTCATGGACATGCATTGATCCCCGGCACAGACATCAGGTGCGCATCTCTTTTTCCTGCTCTGACAAACTAAGTTGCACAGATTCCCGTGCGAACAAACGTTGACGGTATTCTAGTAATGGTTTGGTTGCTTTAGTTTCCGGCAATCGAATACCTATTTCCGGTAAGCGCCAAAGGATAGGCAGAACACAGCAATCTACGATGGTAAATTCATCGCTCATGAAAAAGGGCTTTTCAGCAAAAATAGGGGATATTGAAATAATACTCTCTCTCAACTCTTTCCTCGTTTTGTCCAGTTCCGCAGCAGTCCCATCTTCAGACTGTAATTTTTCTACCATCCCACTCCAATCACGATCTATGCGGTACATCCACAAGCGACTCTGTGCCCGCGCAACTGGATAGACAGGAAATAAAGGTGGGTGCGGAAAACGCTCGTCAAGATATTCCATCATAATGTTCGGCGCATACAACACCAGATCACGATCCACCAAAGTAGGCAGGCTGTTATACGGATTAAGTGCAGCCAGATCTTCAGGTTTATCGTAAATATCCACGTCTGTCACTTCGACAGTAACACCCTTTTCAGCCAACACAATACGAACACGATGACTGAACTGACTGTAACCATCTGAATAAAACAACATCGAAGAGCGTTTGGTAACAACTCCCATATCTTTGCCTCAAGCTAAATTTTAAAAATTAATGAACGTCTTTCCAGTATTCGCGGTTAAGCATAAATGCGAACACAAACAGAAAGGCCAGGAAGAAAAGCACATATGCACCAATAGTTTTTCGATGCATTAATGCTGGCTCGCCAAGATAGGTCAAGAAATTGACGAGATCATACACTTGTTTATCGAACTCTTCGGCCGTGAGAGAACCAGTACCTTCCACATGGATGGTTTCACTGCAGCCTTCTGTTGTGCAAGGGATTTGGTCTCCTTGCAAATTACCTAAAACATTGGGCATAGCCACATTTTCAAACACACGATTATTAACGCCAAAGGGCCTGCTAGCATCCAGATAAAAGCCCTTTAAATATCCATAAAGCCATTCTGGAGTACGCACTCTAGCAACCAGGGACAAATCGGGAGGAGCCGCACCGAACCAGCTTTTGGACGCTTCGATAGGCATTGCACTTACCATCAGATCACCAATATTGGTGTCGGCATCCAAAACCAAATAATCTTTCATCAAATCTTCGGGGATATCCAAATCAGACGCTACACGCTGGTACCGCGAAGAACCCGCACTGTGGCAACCCATACAGTTATTGATAAATGTAGCTGCACCGGATTGCAGTGAAGCTTTATCTTCTAAATTTACTTCAAAATGGCTGAGCTCAATTTCAGTTTCTGCTCCTACTACATATAAGGGTAGCGTAATTAAGCCCGCAATCAGAAAAAGCGATAGTAGTAACTGAGGCATTGTAATAAACCGACCGGTTACACGCTGGGGTGGAGTTTTAGTGACTTCCTTACGGGTGTACCAAGGCATAGCCAAAAAGAAAACGAAGTAATAAACAGTGCAAATTTGTGCAAGCGCTGTTCTAGGGCCAGTAGCAAGCTTGGTTCCGAGCACACCCAGAATGATGAAAGCTACTACAAAAAAGAGCAGTGTAATTCTGCTATACCAACCTTTATAACGCATAGATTTAACCGGGCTGCGATCTAGCCATGGCACTACAAATAAAATTGCGATTGCCAGCCCCATGACCACCATGCCCCACATCTTGGCATCAAGCCCTAGAAATGGATAAGTCACAGCACGCAACATGGAATAGAACGGTGTGAAGTACCACACCGGCGCTATATGTTCTGGGGTCTTCAAATTGTTGGCTTCTTCAAAATTCGCATGCTCTAGGAAGTAGCCGCCCATTTCAGGCATGAAGAAAATCACAAAACAAAATACAAAAAGGAAAACCACTATTCCCACAAGATCATGAACCGTGTAGTAAGGATGGAAGGGTATGCCATCAAGTGGAATCCCATTCGCATCTTTATTGTTCTTGATTTCTATCCCATCCGGATTGTTCGAGCCCACTTCGTGCAATGCCAGAATGTGCAATATAACAAGTCCTACCAACACAAGCGGAAGTGCCACAACGTGCAACGCAAAAAAACGATTCAATGTGGCTCCTGAAATCAAGAAATCTCCCTGAATCCATTGCATCAAATCCTGCCCAACAACAGGGATTGCGCCAAACAAACTCACAATTACATTGGCGCCCCAATACGACATCTGCCCCCAAGGCAATACATAACCCATAAATCCTTCAGCCATGAGAACCAGATAAATGGTCATACCAAATATCCAAATCAATTCTCGAGGTTTTTGGTAAGAGCCATACATCAACCCTCGAAACATATGTAGATACACCACAATAAAAAAAGCTGACGCCCCAGTGGAATGCATATAGCGTAGGATCCAACCATAAGGGACGTCACGCATGATGTATTCAACAGATGCAAAAGCCCCTTCGGAGCTATTGTTAAAATGCATCGTAAGCCAGATACCGGTTAACAGTTGATTAACCAGCACAACAATGGATAGCACACCAAATAAATACCAAAGATTGAAATTTTTCGGCGCGTAATATTTGCTCATGTGCTTTTCGAAAGCCTGAACTACAGGCAACCGGGCATTAATCCAACCCAATAGACCCTTTACTTCTATGGTTTTATGATCTGAGCCAGCCATCAGGAATTCTCCGCATCAATACCGATTACTACTACATCATCATTGACGTAGTAGTGTGGGGGCACCCTGAGATTATCCGGAGCTGGCACGCCAAGGAATACACGCCCTGCCAGGTCAAACATTGAGCCATGGCACGGACAGAAAAAACCACCTTTCCAATTTGGATCAAAATCCTGAGGCTCGACTTCAGCAAATAATTTGGGCGAACAGCCAAGGTGCGTACAAAGCCCAACCATAATCATGATTTCAGGCTTGCGGGAACGGAATTCATTTTGAGCATACTGTGGTTGTTGCTCGGCTTTCTCTGAAGAAGGATCAGCCAGATGATTGGTATTTTCACGAAGACTGGCTAGGGTTTCTTCATTGCGAAGCATTACAAAAACGGGTTGACCGCGCCAAGCTGGCATTGGCCCCATTAACTCACCAGGATCTAGACGACTGATATCGATAGTTATTGGTGCGCCTGCTGCAAGAGCTTTAGCACTAGGACTCCATGACCCCACAAAAGGAATTGCTGCACCTACCCCGCCGGCGGCTCCCACAAGTGAGGTGCTTCCGATCAAAAAGCGTCTGCGGCTCTTGTTTACAGTGCCGTCACTCACAATTAATCTCCTTAAATGGCCAACTGGGAACCCAGCAGGCAAACTGACTAGAAAACCGCGCGCAGGTTACTAAAAGCGACGACTGTTTTCAAGATGAAAAGGCCCACTCACTGCCTATAAACCATCTTATAGCACCAACAAAAACGCCGAAACCAACAGGTTTCGGCGCTTCGTTAATACTTGTATCCAAACTGTTACCGCTTGGAGTACTGAGGTCTCTTGCGGGCTTTTCGTAATCCCACTTTTTTACGCTCCACTTCTCGTGAATCGCGAGTTACAAAACCGGCCTTACGCAGAGCTGGGCGGTTACCTTCATCATATTCAATCAATGCACGGGTAAGCCCGTGACGTATGGCTCCAGCCTGCCCAAAACTGCCACCGCCTGAAACACTTACATTAAGATCAAACTTATCAGTAACAGCCAGGAGCTCCAGCGGTTGACGCACAATCATGCGCGCAACTTCTCTACCAAAAAAATTCTCTATGGTGCGGTTATTGATAGTGATATTGCCGCTTCCGGCAGTTATGTATACACGCGCTGTTGAAGTCTTGCGACGCCCGGTTCCGTAATATTGAGTCACTGCCATGAGTAATAAAGTCCTGTCAGAATGATAATTGTGCGGGCTGCTGAGCAGAATGAGGATGCTGCTCCCCTGCGTAAATTTTGAGTTTTCGCATCATGTCACGCCCCAGCGGAGAACGAGGAATCATGCCTTTTACAGCCAACTTTATGGCTTCTTCAGGCGTCCGT
>CAIMTR010000267.1 GCA_903844415.1 uncultured Gammaproteobacteria bacterium | reverse complement strand
TTTTGGATTAGCGGCAACTGCTTTGTTCACAGCTTCAACTGTTTCAGGTGTTGCAGTGCCTGTTGACTGTAATTTATTGTCTGTTTGAAACTTTGCAATGGCAGCAGACGTAAATTTGCCAAGGATACCATCGTCTTTTGTTGGTCCAACATTATAGCCTAAAGCCATCAATGCACGTTGCAAGTTGATAACTTCAACTCCTCTACTGCCCATTTTAGGACCAGTTGGTACTTGAATATATCCACCAGCGGCTGCTCCGGCAACAGTGCCAGGAACTTTTGAATCTGGTGCTGGTGTCGGTGCTTCACCTGGCTTTGCTCCAGCTTTTACTTTGGCTGCGGCACTTGCATACCAACCCATTGGAGCATGTATTCCGTCTCCGCTGGCCACACTTAGTTTGCCCATGTCGATTACTTCAACACCAGCTGGCAAACTTGCCTTTACCATTTGTCTAAGTTGATTCCTGTCTTGTGCAAATTTAGGATTATCTGTTTCAGCAAATAGGATATAAAATACCTTACAATCTTTTTGTTGCAATGTACTGATTAGGCTAGAGATACGACTCACAACTTGTTGCTTGTTGGGATTCATCATGTCGTTAGCACCAGCACTTAATACCACAGTACTGCCTGGAGTTACTTTTCCAACGGCATCATCATTAGCGCCATTCATTGCACTTCTGCCATTAGTTGCTAGGCTAATAAATTTACCGGTGCCAGCAACGGCCACGGCATGACTATCACCAATGGCATATATCTTTGTAGCTGTTTCTGTTTCTTTAAACTCAACAAATCTCATTCTGCATTACCTTTCCATACTGGAAGTGGGCCTCCATAGTTGCCGCCTTTGACTTTTTTACCTTTGACCTTCTGGCGTTTACGATTAATTGTAAACTTCTTCTCAGTGTCTCTTGCACGGAAGCCTTGGCTGATACAACTACTTAGTTGACTTGCTCCCAGCTCACTGTCAGGCTTGGTACTCTTGCATAGTTTGCGACTGGCTTTGCCTTCTTCGCTAACTGGAGTGTTAATTTTAGCTTTCTCTTTTTCAAATTGATCGCTGGGTTTGATAGGTGCCACAGGCTTCTTGTTGTACTTCTTGGCCCGTACACCCTTCTTATGTTCTGTTATAAAGTCTTTTGCTCGCATCTAGTATTTAACTTTTTTCGTAGTCTAGCCACTCGTAAACATTGAGCCATTTACGTGTTCCCACTGTTTCCTTTAGATGCTTTAGATCAGCACAGGTTTTGTTACGAAACCGCGTTAATTCTTGTTGCGACACTGGTTCGTACTCTATTGGGACTCCTTCTTGTTCTGCAATATATTCAGCAATATCTAGGAAACTGTGCGGTAATCCGGCGCCCACATTCCAAATCCCACTACCTTTAACTGTATTGATAAAGTCCAATTGTAACTGGCAAATGTCCCCAACCCAAGTCCAATCTCGCTTGACAAGTTCAGCATTTTCCCACACAGTAATTTTGCCTTCCTTACGTGCTTGTTGTCGCCATTTGTAGATAGCATTAGCCCTCTTGCCACGTATGTGCATCCACTTGCCATAGACATTAAAATATCTAAATCCTTGTACAAAGATTGTAGGGTGCTGATTAAACACCCAACGATCAAATAAGTATTTGCTCCAAGCATAGGGAGTCTGTGGACTACAGGCCGCAGTTTCTTCAAAGTTCCGTGTGTTGCCGTAAACTGTACTTGAACTGGCATATTGAAAGTGTGTACCGTGTGTTTGGCATTCATCAAATAGCCAGCAACTAAAGTCAAAGTTCTGTTGCATAATTGTTTCAACATCAGTTGAGCTGTTGTCAGCTATTGCTCCTAGATGTATTACCCAATCATATGACTTGACATTTGGACGGTCTTTTGGATCCCATTCATATCCGTCAATGTGAA
>CAIMTR010000266.1 GCA_903844415.1 uncultured Gammaproteobacteria bacterium | reverse complement strand
CGATACTGAAGATCAAGCAATCGCAATAGCCAACGATACTGAATATGGCCTTGGTGGCTATGTCCACAGCAAGGACATTGAACACGCCAGAGCCATAGCCACGCAGATCCGCGCCGGTTACATCAGTTTGAATAATGCAGGGCTCGACCTGAACGCGCCGTTTGGAGGTTACAAACAATCCGGTAACGGGCGCGAATTCGGCGATCAGGCTTTCGGAGAGTTTCTGGAGTACAAGTCGTTATTAGGCTTCTCGCCAGCATTGTAAAATTATTTTCAGGGGTGGAAATGGCAGAGCAGTAGGCCAAAAAACTTTGGTCAACTGCTTCATAATATAACTAGCGGGATCAGCAAATAACCCGATCTTTTAACTATAAAAGTCGGCATCTGTCTGATTGCTAAGGTCTCATCTACGGTGTAGAGTCCGGCCTTCGTTTTTATCCGCGTACCATAGGAAGTTGATCAACATGAGCAAAAGTTTAGAAGACTTGTTAAAAAGCGCAGGCAACACTGTACAACTGTTGCGCAATTCCAAAATTGGCGCTTACATTTACCCAGTGGTTGCACCAGAATTTCAAAACTGGCGCAGTGAGCAAAGAGCCTGGCGAGAAAGCGCAGTCTTGTTTGATCAATCTCACCACATGGTAGACATTTACATCAAAGGCCCAGACGCGCTCAAATTGCTGTCTGATACTGCAATTAACAGTTTTGCCAGCTTTCCGGTTAACCGCGCCAAACAATACGTTCCCGTGAGCCACAGCGGCCATGTAATCGGCGATGGCATCTTATTTCATCTGGCCCAAAACGAATTGGTTTTTGTAGGCCGTGCTCCGTGCGCCAACTGGATTCGTTACCATGCAGCAACTGGTGGTTATAACGTTGAAATCACCCATGATGACCGTTCACCTTCGCGTCCAGGTGGCAAACCGGTTAACCGCATCAGCTACCGTTATCAGATTCAAGGTCCAAACGCTTGGGCAATCATTGAAAAACTACACGGTGGCAAACTGGATCAACTGAAATTCTTCAACATGGCTTCAATGAACATTGCTGGTACTGAGGTTCGCACCTTACGTCATGGTATGGCGGGAGCTCCTGGTCTTGAAATTTGGGGCCCGTACGCTGATGGCGATCGCATTAAAGATGCCATTTTGGCAGCTGGTGCAGAATTTGGCATGGTGCCGGTAGGCGCACGTGCATATGCCACCAACACTTTGGAAAGCGGTTGGATTCCATCTCCTTTGCCTGCCGTGTATAGCGGTGCAGAAATGAAGGGTTATCGCGAGTGGTTACCAGCTTCCAGCTACGAAGGCACTGGTGCCATCGGTGGCAGTTTCGTTTCTGATAACATCGAAGACTACTATGTAACACCGTATGAAATTGGTTACGGTCCTTTCATCAAATTTGATCACGACTTTATTGGTCGTTCTGCGCTGGAAAAAATGCAGAACAACAACCATCGTCGTAAAGTCACCCTTGCTTGGAACAGCGAAGATGTAGTTTCTTCTTTCGCCACCATGTTCCAGAAAGGTGACAACGTCAAATATATGGAATTGCCTTTGTCTAACTATGCAAGCTCCAGCTACGACACCGTTTTGGGTGGCGACAAGCAAGTCGGTTTGTCGATGTTTAGCGGTTATAGCTACAACGAACGCTCCATGTTGTCTTTGGCAACTGTAGATGCAGATGTGGCCATTGGCACTGAAGTTATACTGCTGTGGGGTGAGAAAGAAAACACCGCTAAAACCACAGTGGAGCCTTCAACACAAGCACGTATCCGTGCTCGCGTGAGCTCTGTTCCCTATGCAGAAGTGGTACGTGGTCAGTACGTAGAAGGCAGCTGGCGCAACAAATAAACACTGCTACTGTTTGTAGTAACCTGCTTCTAGTAAGTAATAAAGAAAGCTCGGCCATTTTGGCCGGGCTTTTTTGTTTTGGAGGCAGGCCACACTTACTTGTTCGTCCGTTGTTAAAATCGTGCTTTGTGTGTTGAAAATAGTTGTCCCCCTTATGAATATCATCGAAAAAATTGCCAACGAATTATCCGTAAAAATTTCCCAGGTACAATCTGCCGTGACGCTGTTGGACGAAGGGTCGACAGTGCCCTTCATTTCTCGATACCGTAAAGAAGCCACTGAGGGCTTGGATGATTTGCAACTGCGTGATCTGGAAGTTCGCTTGCGCTATCTACGCGAACTGCAAGAACGCCGCGAAAGTATTTTAGACAGTATAAGGGAGCAGCAAAAACTTACGCCCGAATTGGAAAAGCAGTTGTTATTGGCAGAAACCAAGACTGAACTTGAAGATCTCTATTTACCTTACAAAATAAAACGCCGCACGAAGGCAATGATTGCCATTGAGGCGGGCCTTGAGCCGCTGGCTTTGCAGTTGTACGCCGATCCAATGCTCGATCCTGCGGTACTCGCGTCAAAATTTATCAATGTAGAAAAAGGTATAGCCGACAGCAAAGCAGCGCTTGAAGGTGCTAAATACATCCTGCTTGAGCGTTTTAGCGAAGACGCACAATTGTCTGGGAAAGTGCGAAATTTCTTGTGGGAAAATGGTGAGCTGCGTGCTCATGTAATCGAAGCTAAAACAACCGAAGCCGAAAAATTCCGAGATTATTTTGCGTACACAGAGCTGCTAAATAAAGTTCCTTCGCATCGCGCTCTTGCTGTGTTTCGTGGTCGCAATGAAGGTTTTTTGAGTGTCAGCATTGGCACGAAAGGTGTGGAAGAAGGCCAGACGGATCCCTGTGAACAGATGGTTGCTGCCCATCTCGGTATTGCCAATAAAGGCCGGCCCGCCGATGTGTGGCTCCAAGAAGTAGCCCGCTGGACCTGGAAAGTGAAATTATATTTACGCATGGAAACAGACCTGCTCGGACACTTGCGCGAACAAAGCGAAGACGAAGCAATTCGAGTTTTTGCCGCCAATATGAAAGCTGTTCTTTTGGCAGCTCCTGCCGGCAGTAAAGTTATTTTGGGGCTGGATCCGGGTTTGCGTACTGGCGTTAAAGTGGCGGTAGTAGATCAGACCGGTAAATATCTGGAGAACATCACCATCTATCCACATGCGCCGAAAAATCAGTGGGATCAATCCGTTGTGGTGCTGGGCCAGCTTTGCAAATTACACAAAGTGGAATTGATCAGTATTGGCAACGGCACTGCTTCGCGCGAAACGGATAAATTGGCGGGCGATCTGATAAAGATGTACCCAGAACTGAAAATGAAAAAAATGACCGTCAACGAGGCAGGTGCTTCTGTTTATTCGGCTTCGGACATTGCGCGGGAAGAATTTCCCGAGCTGGATGTGTCAATACGCGGTGCAATTTCAATTGCGCGCCGCTTACAGGATCCGTTGGCAGAGCTGGTAAAAATTGAGCCGAAAGCAATAGGTGTCGGTCAGTATCAACATGATGTGAGTCAGATCAAACTTGGACATAGCCTAGATGCTGTAGTTGAAGATTGTGTGAACGCAGTGGGTGTTGATGTGAATATGGCATCAGCAGCTTTGTTGCGCAGGGTCTCTGGATTGTCGGCCTCCATAGCCAGCAATATTGTCAGTTATCGGAATCAACATGGCGCTTTTAAATCGCGCAAAGATTTGCTGTTGGTGTCGCGCTTGGGCGAAAAATGTTTCGAACAGGCTGCTGGCTTCCTGCGCATCATTAATGGCGCTAATCCTCTGGATGCTTCCGCGGTGCATCCCGAATCGTACCCGGTTGTTGAAAAAATTCTGGTCAGCCACGATAAACAAGTTCATCAGATTATTGGCGATAGTGGTTTTTTACGTAGCCTCGACCCTGCTCACTACGTTACCGCAACTGTGGGTATTCCTACTATTAAGGATATTTTGACTGAATTGCAAAAGCCGGGTCGTGATCCTCGTCCGGAATTCAAATCAGCTGATTTCCTCGAAGGTGTTGAGCAGATCGGTGATCTAAAACCCGGCATGCTACTGGAAGGCACTGTAACCAATGTCACCAATTTTGGCGCCTTTGTGGATGTGGGAGTTCACCAGGATGGATTGGTACATATTTCGGCTTTGTCTAAAACTTTTGTCAAAGATCCTCACGCGGTAGTTAAAACGGGTGATGTTGTTAAGGTCAAAGTATTAGAGGTGGATGCCCAGCGTAAACGGATAGCGCTGACAATGCGCTTGGACGACGAGATACCGGTTGTCGGTGAATCCGGCATGAAAGTCGCAGCTAGTAGCAAAGAAAGAAAAGAAGTTGCCAAATCCAATTACAAAACAAGCTCTACATCTGTTGTTTCCGCCAGTGCGGGCAGCTTTGGTGATTTATTAAAAGACGCTTTAAAGCGGAAATAAATTGGAAAAATTTATTGTCATTTAATGTTGTTGTGTTTTTGGTTGGCTGTACGCACGATGATAGACAATGTTAATGTTTGTCTCGTGGTTTGTATTTCTGCGCAAAACAGATTCCAGAGGGGGGCTGATAAAAGTGCGTTCAAAAATAAAATAACTGGGAAATTCGAGGTTTTTTATGGTTCTATTGTTGTGTGGTGCAGGGAAAGCGCTCTAAGTCATGTTTAAATAATGGTCCTTGGGCCAGGCATAGTGTGATAATTTCGGTAATCTTATGCAGAGATTTCTAGGTCGGTCATTGGGAGTCAAAAAAAACAGCAGAGATTCTGGAAAAATTAGTTAGAAGTGCTTGGCAAGTAAAAGAAAGAAAGGTTATATTTGAGTGCGGCTATTAATTGTGCAATTTTGGTTAATGGGTCCTGCAAAGAAATATCTGCTATCGTAGTTCTGCAAGTGCGGATTCTGCTCAAATAAAAATTTGGTTTTTTTTTTTTGGCTGTATCGACATGGTAAGTGGAAGCTATTAGTATCTGCGGCGTAATAAATTTCCTAGCCTCTTTCAGGCAATCGAAAGTTTTGTATATTTTTTCGGATAATTCTTTATTTACTAGGGGGGGATAATAAATCTCATGGCAACAAAACAACCCATATTCAAGCTGAGCGCAAATATCGTCAGTAATTTGCGATTTGCGCTAATAATTTCAATATTCCCGGCTTCTCAGCTTGGGGCGGCAGAGGCCATCAGTGATGCCGCTGTAAATGCCCAGCAAACTTCTAACGCCGCAGTTGCCACTTCCCAGGAAGCCATTAATGGATTGGTTGACCAGACGCAGCAGCTCAGCACCCAGTACGCGCAAGCGTTGGCAGAGCTTGACAGCTTCAATCAATATAATGGCAAGCTGCAAGAGCAAAT
>CAIMTR010000265.1 GCA_903844415.1 uncultured Gammaproteobacteria bacterium | reverse complement strand
CGTAGCTTCTGCGCGCGCGCTGGCGCGAGCTGACGGCCAACGGCACTGTGGACCCAGAGGGCAACTTGGGGGCGCAGGCGCCTGGCCTGCCCGGGCTGCACCTGGCGCCTGCAGGTGCCGGTGGTCCAGCGTCATCAGCCATAGTGGGCGCCGCGTTAGCAGGAAAAACCACCGATTCTAAAGGCATCGCAGTAGATGTTCGTGGTCCGCTTGCACAAGCTCTGGCGGGAACACCAGGGCAATTATTGGGTATTGGCAGATTACAAGACAATTTCAGTTTCAATGTGCTCATTAATGCTTTGCAATCTGAGGATGCAGCCAACATATTGTCTACACCTTCGCTGCTTACCCTAGACAATGAGGAAGCCACCATCACGGTCGGCCGCAATGTACCGTTTGTTACGGGTTCATTCACTAGCACCGGTAACAATTCATCTAACCCAGATAATCCTTTTCAAACGGTTGAACGGCAAAATGTGGGAGTTACCTTAAAAGTAACGCCTCATGTTAATGAGGGTGACTCCCTAGTGCTGGAGCTGTCACAGGAAGTTTCTAGTCTGCTTGGTTCTGGTTCAGTATTGCTAAACGGTAATCCGATTACTAACGAACGTATTATCGAAACTACAGTGCTTACCGATAATGGCCAGACGGTGATTCTCGGTGGCTTGATTGAAGACAGTTTGACCGAGAGTAATAAACGAGTGCCTTTTCTTGGTGACATTCCTGGCCTGGGTCGACTGTTTCGAAATGATTCCACCAATTTGAGCAAGACTCATCTAGTTGTATTTTTGCGCGCTACCATCATGCGGGAGCAACGCGATCTCTCCTCTGCCACTGCCGCAAAATACAGCGTTATTCGTGATGAACAACTAGAGCGTGCTGCTTCAGGTGCGGGTTTGGCACCAACTGCAGACCTGCCTTTGTTGCCAGAATGGGAAGTATTGTTGCAGCAGTTACAAAAATCACCTGACAGCAGCGTGATTCCAATTGCTCCTTGATCGAATCATTATGGAACGTCAGCAACAAATTCCTTTTACCTTCGCGCGCTTACACGGTGTATTGCTGGACGATGCTGTCAGTGAAATACGGGTGTTGTACAAACAAGGATTCACTTCGCAGGTCATGGCCGAGCTTACTCGTTGGCTTGGGCCAAATTTCCAACTTGCTTTAGTGTCGGATGCAGATTTTCAATTACGTCTTAGTCGCGCATTTGCACGCGATAACAGTGTTGCTGTACAGGTTGCGGAAGATCTAGGTTCGGATATCAACCTGGCACGACTTGCTGAAGAAATTCCAGCTACCGGTGATTTAATGGAAGGGGAAGACAGTGCCCCTGTAATCAAGCTGATTAATGCTTTGATTTCGCAAGCCATCCGCGAACGTGCTTCCGATATTCACATCGAAACATATGAAGATACCCTCACTGTGCGTTTTCGCATGGACGGTGTGCTTACTGAAGTGTTGTCGCCCAAACGTTTGCTGGCGCCATTGCTGGTGTCACGTATAAAAGTAATGGCACGTTTAGATATTGCCGAAAAACGCCTGCCGCAGGACGGTCGCATCAGTGTGAAACTTGCTGGCCATGCGTTGGATATTCGAGTTTCCACTTTGCCTTCTGCTCATGGCGAGCGCGTAGTACTGCGTTTGCTTGACAAACAGGCTGGCCAACTTGAGTTGGAACAATTACAAATGCCGGCTGCGGTGTTGCAGAAGTATCAGGAAGCTTTGCATATTCCGCATGGCATAATTTTAGTTACCGGCCCCACCGGTTCCGGCAAAACTACTACTTTGTATGCCG
>CAIMTR010000264.1 GCA_903844415.1 uncultured Gammaproteobacteria bacterium | reverse complement strand
TTTCTCCTTCTTTGACAAGGACACCCTGATGTTAATGCTTGTACTTGGACTGTTACTTTTTGTTGGTGTGCACTCTGTGGGTATAGTGGCATACGACTGGCGCATTCATTGTCAAACGAGAATCGGCAGGGAATTTTGGAAGCTTGGTTTTACTGTTATATCTATAACAGGTTTTATTCTACTTGTTTACGGCTACGCACAAACTCGGACCGTACCTGTTTATATATTTGAACCCTACTTGTGGACTCGACAATTGGCTTTGCCACTTAACTGGTTTGCATTGATCTTGATCAGTGCTGCTTATATCCCAGCAAATCATTTCAAACAAAAGCTGGGGCACCAGATGTATGCAGGGGTCAAGTTATGGGCGTTAGCACATCTACTTGCGAATGGTCGGTTGGGCGATTTGTTGTTATTCGGCATTTTTTTGGTTTGGGCTATAGTCGGTTTTAGCGTTTCACGGCGTCGGGATCGGCGTGATGGGGTTCTTTATGCACCAGCACATATCAGTAGAACGGCCATCACTGTACTTGCCGGCACTGCAGTTGGGGCTGTCTTTGTGAATGGGCTACACCAGTTTTTAATGGGAGTATCGCCACTTTAATAAGTGCTCGCGATATTAAGCAACGAACAAGTCCAACTGCTTTGCTCTATAGCTAATCATCTGGTGCAGCTATCAACTTCATGATTGTACAGTGGCTTTTACCACTTTTTTGACAACTCATCCTTAAGGGCGTCGCTCTTTATCAATTACTCTGCCAGCAGCTTTTGAGCTTGCTCATTTTATGCTTCCAGAGCTCTTAGGCGCTTTGCATTTGAGGCATGCATACCGCCAAACTTGGACTTGGACTTGTAAAACGTCTGCTCAGTAATTCCCTAACACCGACTTATATCTGCAACTTTCATCCCTACCTCTCGCTCTTTGAAGGCCTTGCGCCCTGTTCTTCTGCACACCTTCCCTGCTTCATTTTGAGCAGTCTTTTTGAGATGGCTTTAAGCAATACTCGCTTATAGTGTGGCGCTAATTACACGGGGAAAGTCAGTCCAGCTTACTATTGCCTAAAAGATTTTATTTGCTCAAATTTTTGAGAAAGTACACGCAGTCCTTCTTATTAAACATTAAAACTTGTCATACCATAGATCGATAATAAAGTGAGTTTCTTCACTTGCATTGATGAAACTTGTGGGGGAACCTCAACTTTTTCGAAATTTAATATCAGGATACTTACTCGAGCGACTTAAACAATGGAAGTCATATCATTTTTACCTAACGCTTTGCTAATGTTGTTTTTTGTTGCCTTATTCGCAGGCTGTCTCGACACACTTGCCGGAGGTGGTGGTCTGATTGTACTACCCGCACTCATACTTGCAGGTGTGCCACCCTTACAAGCGTTGGGCACTAATAAGCTTCAAGGTACTATGGGCACAGCCATGGCAAGTTTTATTATGTTGCGACATCGGCGAGTCGAGTGGTCAAGTGTGAAATACTTGATGTTGCTAGCGTTTTTGGGCGCAACGTGCGGGTCGATTGCCGTGCAGTTTATTGATACAACTTTCTTAAATTTTATCATTCCAATAGTGTTGCTCAGTATTGGAATTTATTTCCTGCTAGCCGGCAGAATTCTCAACAATATCACTCCGGCAAGAATCAGCATTAGTTTTTATCGATTCGCAATTGTGCCTCTGCTTGGTGTATATGATGGTTTATTTGGGCCTGGTACTGGTTCGTTTTTTGCACTTTCAGGAGTAGCACTGCAAGGAAAAAAATTATTGGAAGCCACTGCTATTGCCAAAACTCTTAATTTCTCCACCAATATAGCTGCATTACTGGTATTCATTCTGGCCGGCAATGTCATATGGACTATTGGACTTGTAATGATGATTGGTCAGGCCATCGGAGCCTGGTTTGGTTCGCACTTATTACTTAGCATCAACCCGCAATATCTGCGCATTCTTATAGTGCTCAGCTGTTTTGCAATGTTGATAAAGTATTTTTGGTGAAGCAAACGTTATTCAACAAAAACAGGAACATAACAAACATATTCTCTAAGTCTAATCCAGAGAACTTTATTGATTTGGTTTTATTACCAGTAACGATTCATTTGACGGTTTTGGTTCAAATGCTATATTAATTTAACTCAATGAGTTAATTTGTTCCCCAGACTCAGCCCGAGACCATTTCCGGCCTTCGGGAGACAGGGGCCTGAGGTTAGAATCCTCTTGCTCCGATCAGTAAGCCCCACACAAGGCTCAACAGTTATTTCTATTCACATTTTTTGCTTCAGGAGATTGTTATGCACTCGCTTAGATTATTGCGCCGCAGTTCGTTTACGGCTTTTGCTTTACTTTTGTTTGGCTTTACACTGCCTGTAGTAGCCCATCATGGTACTGCTGTGTCTTATGAACAAAGCGCCTGGGCCACCGTGAAAGGAACCGTTACTCAGTTTCGTTGGCGTAATCCACATTCAGCCTTGTTTCTGGACATTACCAATGAAGCCGGCGAACCAGTTAACTATGCCATCGAATTACCAAGCCCGATACTGATGTCCCGCTCTAATGGCTGGACACGGGAAACTTTTAAAGTGGGAGATACTGTTGAGTTTCGTGTACACCCATCACGCACTGCTGCTCCTGTAGGAGAGTGTTTGTTCGATTGCTTAGTTTACGTTAACGGTGAATTACTGC
>CAIMTR010000263.1 GCA_903844415.1 uncultured Gammaproteobacteria bacterium | reverse complement strand
TCAGCTGGTTAGCCGTTGCCGCATTGGACGAAGCACGACTGAAATCCCGCACTTCGTTTAGCTCGAACGGCTTTTGCGAATTGAGCACATTGAACATATCGGCCTGCACAGTCAGGCTACCACCTCCAAACATGTTCTCGAAGGTATGCCGAGCCTGCAGATCCAGCGTATAAGTAGTAGGCGTTTTGCCGGCTTCGCCACGCTGGCCGAGACGACTGGTTCCGGTACTATCCAAACAGTAGTACGAAGAGGCCGTGCTGTAATTCGAAGCATCAGCAAAGTCTGCCACTTTGGGAGGCACGAAACCAATACAACTCAAGGGTCGACCTGACAAGGCGGTTAGGTTGAAACCAAGCTGCAGATATTCCACCGGGGCATAATTTCCATACAGCTTGAACACATGCTCCCGGTCGTTTGGCAGCCGACCGCTGGCGCCATCGGTGAGTGAACCAAAATCGAAGTCCTGGGTAACACCCGCATCGTCCTGATTAATTGTAGACGACACATAGCCTTCTCCGGTGCCTTTGCTGGCTGAATATACATACGAACCGGCGACACCCCAAAGCCCATCGAACGGCTTTTCAAAGCTAAACTCTACAGCCCGGTAGGTGCGGGTGTATTTCGACAGGCCGAAATACTTACTCGGCACAGTTTGAGCCACAAGCTTGCCTTTGCCATCGATGTCCATCATCAGATTGACATCGTTGCCCGGGTTCATGAGGATGCAGCTTGCCAGTAAACTACTGTCGAAGTTTTCGTATTTTTTGTCTTTAGCATAATTTTCGAAAGCACCGTGGCCACAAAAATCATCCATACCGTCATTGAGCGAGCGATACATGACCTTCGCGCCTAATGTCCAGCCAGTGTCCAGCGTTTGTTGGACCCCTAGAATAAGCTCATCTTGGTTCATGGGTTGCAGATTTGTATCAGCAACCGTTGCGGGAAGGGGCAGGCTGCCATCACTGACCACCTGCGACACGCCAATTTTCGGGCCAAGGCTGGCAGGGCCTTGTGTAGTTGGATTACGACTCGCAAACTGATGGTAGTTCTGAACGTAGAGCTCTCCGCGCGTCATGCGGATGTTGGTATTTGACGCTACCGGAATGAAGTAGCGCCCTAGGCTACCGTAGAGTTTGGTCGGATTGTCCAATGCCATTTCGTAAGAAAATCCAAGCCGGGGTGCAATCATGTTTTTCTGTTCAACGAAACTGATTTTATCTCCGTTCTTGTTGTTGAATGACTCAGCACGCACACCACCGTAAATACGCAGAGGGTCTAAGATTTGCCAACTGTCTTCCACGTAATAGGCGGTATTCTCCACCATGTAGGTACCAGAGGTGGTGTTAGAGTTGCGATCTCGCACAAATTGAGATCCCGGCACAAAGCCGGCAACGCCGTTAATCGTGCCTGAGGCTGGCACCACATAATAACGATAGTAATGGCCGGTAGCATAGCTTGAGCCCCCGGCTTCTGATGACTCAAATTCCTGGGCATCGACCCCGGCACGAAACTTATGGTCGCCGTAGAGATATTCGAAATCGATACGAGCAGCCAAGCGCTTGTCAAAATCTGGTGGCTCTGCAAGTCGTCCACCGCCGCCCGGGAAAGGTCCTTGCCAGCAGCCAATTTCAGCTAAGTTGGTGTCTAGCACCACAGGACACGTGGCGTTCTGCACGCGGGAACCGTACAAGGTACCGACCAAGTCTTCCACTTGGCCCACCAATACCGACGTGGTGAAGTTGTCTGTAAACGCGCCCGTGTATTTCGCAATTGAGACTGTGCCACCTGTGATTAACCAGCTATCTTTGCCTGCACCATTGAGCTCAGTGCTGAATGATTTGGCGTTAACATGGTCTGTTAACTCTATCTTTTGCTTGTTGAAAATATTGGTGAACTCCAGCAGGTGCCCGTCAGCTATGTTCCAGTCAAGTTTTATAAGCCCTGTGGGTGTGTTGCTTGTTTGAACCGTCGCTGTACTTTGTGCGAAATTTACTAATTCACTCTCTTCACGCTGCACGAGCGCGAACATAAACAATTTGTCTTTGATCAAGGCACCGCCGCCTCTGATATTGAAAGTCGATATGTCGCGTTGGTCGTCTTTGCTAAACACGGTGTAAACCCCAGCTTCTTCGGGCTCACGGCTCAACACGTTTTTGCCTGAAGCGCGCAACGAATTCGGCATAGTGTAGAACGACATTCCACCGGTCCACTCGTTGGTACCACGCTTGGTCGACAAGCTGACTACGCCTCCCAGCGAACGGCCATATTCTGCCCCGTAGCCACCCGTTTTTACCTGTTGCTGCGCAATCGCCTCAAACGGCAGATCTGCATAAGACAGAAAGTTGCGGATGTTGGTGACGTCAAAACCGTTGATGTAATAAGCATTTTCTGCGACAGACGAGCCCGCAAAACTGGGCAGGTCGCCTGATCCCAGCCCTGTATCACCGCGTAATACAGTCGGGGTCAGTGTTGCCACAGCATTGACATTCATCGGTACCGGCAGTTGCTGCACCATCTCTTGCGTGAACACACTGTTGGATTCTGTTGACGAGAAGTCAATCGAGCGTTGGCGGCTAGCAAAAATTGATATCTCTTCAATTGATTGGTCAAGGCTGACGCTTGAACCGCTACCAATCTTTACCAAAACTTCCACAGTGTTGCCATCTCCGGTCACGGTATAAAGGCCGGGGGGTAGACGTGTGATAGCAAAGTCGCCGCTGGGATCGACAGTTGTAGTACGTGTCACCCCTGTTGTTGGGCTGGTCACTGTGACTGTGGCGCCTGCGGTAGCACGACCAAAGACACTGCCTTCGTCTGATTGCGCGTACACCGAAGAGTTTAGGCAAGATGTGATCAACGCAAGCGCTGTTAGGGTGAGCAATTTACTGGTAAATCGAGGCTTTACAATCATTTCACCTACTCCAAAGTTAAAATTAGAGACATGAACTGCTACTGCAAAACAAGTGCCTAGGCTATTAAGCCTACGGTTTTTTCTATGAGACTAGAGACGATTAAATTTATCCTACTGGATATAAAACATCTATTCAACAAGGGAATATAAAACATTTATTCAAGATTTTTGATTTTTTTAGAGATTTGTTTTCTGTTCTTCTGTTTCGATAATTTTTTCTAATTTTTTTAGGTTTATTGGATGACCTGAGCGTTGCAATATTAGGCTTTAGACCTATTGCCAGGTGCCAAGTACCGCTGAAAAATTAGCTGCCATACGCTCAGGCGTGTGTGGCAATTTGAAGAAGCCATGAAAATCGCCATTGGGATTGATCAGCATAATCTCGCCACTGTGACTAACTAGATAGTCGCCGTTTTCTACCGGTTGATATCCAAAGGCTACGTTCAATTGGCGGGCAAATGTAAATATGTCGATGTATGTGCCCGTAACACCGAGGTAGTCGTCGCCAAAATAATGCACATATGCGGCAAGTTTTTCCGGCGTGTCGCGCTGTGGATCAACAGTGATAAAGGTTACTTGGATAGGCAGGGCACTGTCTTTTTCCTGCATTAACTGCTTGAACTGACGGATAGCTGCAAGGGTAAGTGGACAAACATCAGGACACGTTGTGTAACCAAAAAACACCAACGACCACTGACCGACCAGCTGCGAGTTGGCAAATGGTTTGCCCTCGTAATCGAGTAAATTGAAGTCTTGGATCTTGCGCGGCACGTCATAAACAAACAGGCCCT
Organism: uncultured Gammaproteobacteria bacterium; assembly: GCA_903844415.1. Lineage (GTDB taxonomy): Bacteria > Pseudomonadota > Gammaproteobacteria > Pseudomonadales > Pseudohongiellaceae > CAILUG01. The sequence continues at coordinate 5,407 of CAIMTR010000263.1, read as the reverse complement.
GTTCTGCCAACTGTGCATTGCTCAAGAGAGGTGGTGTCAGCACACGGTTGACCAGCAACCCCACCAACAAGGCCATAAACGCGATACAACCTATAACTGTTCTAGCGACATTCTTTGTCATAAATAGCGTTCAAGAGAAAACATGTACGGTTACTCAGTGATATTTTTGCGCAGCCGATAATTGAGCGTGACCAGCGCCAGCAGTAACAAGGCACCCCCCGCATTGTGTGCCACTGCTACCGCCAACGGTAGTTGCCAAATGATATTGCTCATGCCCAGCAACACTTGCACACCAAGCAAACCTGCAATGACATGCGCTTGCCTGTACAAAGGCCTGTGCAAAAGCGAGCCCCCGGCGTGACGATACAACTGACTGAGCAAAAAAATTAAATAGACAGACACCACCACAGCGCCGATACGATGCATCATATGAATGGCAACTCTGGCACTGCCATCCAATTGACCACCTAAATAGTTGGGCCCAATTTCCTGCAGTACGTTGAAGCCAGTCGCTACGTCCATTGGTGGCAACCAGCGACCCTGACAAGTCGGTAATTGGGGGCATGCAAGCGCTGCATAATTGGAACTGGTCCAACCACCGAGGGCAATTTGTATTATCACCAACAGCAATCCGATCAGCGCCAAAGATTTTAGTTTTTGCCAGTGATGCAGGGGAATATTCAGCGCAGCCCAGGGACGATTTTGCAAACGCAACACCAGCAGCCACAACAGACTGAGCGTGGCGAAGCCCCCGAGCAAATGTGTGGTCACTACCTGCGGCCATAATCTGAGAGTGACTGTCCACATACCAAACATCCCTTGCGCGATAACCAGCAGCAATAAAAACAAAGGCAATTTGAATGGTTGACCGGGCACCTTGCGCTTGCGCCAGGCCATAAAACTGATGGCCACGATCACCAATCCAAGTGTACTGGCGAAATAACGATGCACCATTTCTGGCCAAGCTTTATGTAGTTCGAACGGCGCTTCGGGAAATGACAGCTCGGCTTGCGTAATCTGCGCACTGGACTGCGGCCAAATAGCAAGGCCATAACAACCGGGCCAGTCCGGGCAACCGAGTCCGGCATCCGCCAAACGCGTAAAAGCACCAAGGATGACTACACACAACGCCAGAGCTGTAGCACCTAAGGCTAGGTTATAAGACGATTTAGAGCTGAGCATAAAGGTTCCATATTGTCCAAAAATGGTGAAAGCCTACTGTCCCATATTATCCCACACTGCTTTGATCGAGCAGCTTATCGAGATCAGAAAGAATTTGTTCAGGGGTGTTTTCGGGTGTGAAAAACATCATCACATTCCCCAGAGGATCGACTACATAAATATAATGTGAGGTGATGGGGTTACTACCGTTTGTTAGGGTGGGTGTGAGTAGTGCTTGTACTGTCGGCGTGAGGGCATAAACAATTTTTAGGTCTGGCTGCTGCTCGGAAAAGTGTGCTTTAGTTACTTCCGGTAAGGTATCTAAGGTGTTGCTCACTTGCGCATAAACCCGTTCAACCCGTTTGGACTCGGCGTTTAAACGAATGTGCAATTGCCGTAAAAAATACAGACGCTCGGTACAAACAGCATCACACACCGGAGCGCCCAGATAAATCAAGCGCCAAGGCTGCGGACTATAATCCTTAGGCAAGACCTTGCTGATGATGTCTTCGAATGAAACATACGCGCTGCGCCCTTCTCCATCGCGAAAATCAAATGCAGTGATATCAATAATTGGGGCCAGTAATTGCCCCTTATTGGTGGTTTTATTTACGCCTTGCACTTCGCGTAAACTAAATACCCAGGTAGCCAGACTGATCGGCACCACTGCAATTAATAATAGAAAAGTTAGTTTAAGTTTATTAATGTCCATGGTGAAAAATCTGTTTGGAGTGGTCTGGAGTGGGCAGTTAGGCTTTTTTCCCACGTTTATTTTTGGGTAGATCGTAGGCTGTAATACAGATAGAGCCCTAGCAAGGTTGCCGCCATTGCAAACCATTGTACTGCGTAGCCTCGGTGTTTTTCTGGCGAGGTGGTAATTGCCGGCCAGTTAGGCATGAACACGTGCGGACTGGTTTGGGCAAGACGAATACTGAAAGGAAATAACGCTAAGCGCGCGTCTTTACCTGCCAGCGTAAATAACACGGCAGGTTCAAGCGTTTGAATTACTTTAGGCCAACCTTGGGCGGCCAACTCTGTTCCAAGTACCAGCTGCTTGCCCACTGCAACGTAAACGCTTCCGGTGAGAGACACCTCCCCAAAGACGCTAGCGATTGCCGGCAGCTGGTCCCGATATTGACCCTGGGGAATCCAACCGCGGTTGATAAATGCCACCGTACCTGCGGTGGTGTGCAAGGGCACAATAACTTCATATCCTGGTTGACCCTGATAGGTTTTGTTGTCGAGTAAAAACACATGGGTGTTATCGAAACTGCCGGCGATAGTTACTTGCCGATAAGACAGGTCGTCTAGTGGATCAAGCTGCGCGATGTCGACGGGCGCTTGTTGCTGACGTTCCGTATAGAGGTTTAGAAGATCGATTTTTTCTTGCTCGCGTTGCAACTGCCAAAACCCCAAACTCACCAACACGGGACACAACACCAACACTAACAAGGTAAGTTTCCAGTCGAACCGCTTGTGGCCCAGCTTTGCCAACATATTGAAGTACCGGCGCTTAGAAGGGGCTCTCTAACACCAAAGGAGCATGGAATTTATTGAGATATCCCGTAGTTTGTTACTATGGGCTGACACACTCGCCAAACACCCCACCCACTATGCTCAAAATCATCATCGTATTATTACTTATTGCCATCATCCTCAGCTTGGCTAGCAGCGCCGTATTTTTTTACAAGGATCAAGGCCTTGGCCGTCGCACTCATGTTGCCCTTGGTGTCAGAGTAACACTGGCTGTGTTGCTGATCGTTTGCATCACCTGGGGCGTGATGTCAGGCGAGTTGATACTGGATGCGCCCTGGCTCCGGTGATTGCTGTAACTTTTTTTAAGGCAGTAGGATAGAGTCGCGCTGCATTTCTACAAAATGTAGACGAACAGAAACAGACACACCCACACCACATCTACAAAATGCCAATACCAAGACGCGGCTTCAAACCCAAAATGATCTTCGGGTTTGAAATGGCCTTTTATGGCACGGAGCAGCATCACGGACAACATAAAAGTACCGAGTGTTACGTGAAAACCGTGAAAGCCTGTCAACAGAAAAAAAGTAGAACCATAAATGCCAGAATTCAGGGTTAAGCCAAGCTCTGAATACGCTTCGCTATATTCCTGCATCTGTAAAAATAAAAACACCACACCCAGTAACACCGTTAAACTCAACCAGGTAATCAGTTTTTTACGATTGTTATCTTTTAACCCTGTGTGTGCAATATGAACGGTGACACTAGAGCTCAACAGTAAGATCGTGTTCCACAGCGGCAAATAATGCAGTGCTTCGCCAAAACCTTTCCAGGCCATGGACTCCTCCGGATTTTCAAAAAGTTCCGGATTGGGGTTGGCAATAACTGGCCAGATGGGCTCAAAATTTGGCCACAACATGGCCGCCACGCCTTTGGCACCTTCGCCGCCCAACCAGGGCACCGATAGATTGCGCACATAATACAAGGCGCCAAAAAACGCACAGAAAAACATTACTTCGGAAAAAATGAACCAGTACATGGCAAGCACATAAGAATGTTTGAGCTGGGCACTTGGCAGACCTTGGTTATTTTCGCGGATTTGTGTGGCAAACCAGCTATACAACACACAGGACAAGATAAAAAACCCACTAAACGCCAACCAGCTGGAGGTGGTGGCACTAACATCGGCCTTGATGTCGTTGAGGGTATTGGCCAAGCCAAACACCATAAGAAACAACCCAAAAGAAGCCCAGATCGGAAATTTGGACTGCTCGGGTACATAATAAGATTCGTAGCCGTTGCTTACTTCTTCTTTTGCTGCATGCGCCATGGGTCTAACCATCCTCAATCTTGTGTTTAGTTTGCAGTCAGGTTGCTGCCTGCATTAATAAAATTTGTTGTTACGTCGAACAAGGTATACGACAAAGTCAGTTTGCTGACCTCAGCGGGAATGGCCGGATCTAAGTAAAAAATCACCGGCATTTCTACAAACGCGCCCCCAGCAAGAGTCTGCTGGGTAAAACAAAAACATTCGGTTTTATGCAGATAATCCGCCGCGATAAACGGCACAACACTCGGCACTGCCTGTGCAACCATGGCAACCGATGAGGGATTACGTGCATAAAATTTTACTTCTGTCAGTTGTCCAGGATGTATCTCAACCTGATTAACCATCGGGTGAAATTCCCAGCTCATGCCCGCATTGTTATTGGCCGTAAACTGCACGGTTACAGTTCGCTCCTGGTCGACTGCGACAGTCGCAGCAGTGTAGGTAGTACGCGCTCCAGTTTTTCCGTTAAGCCCAGTGATGTCACAGAACACGTCATAAATAGGCACCAGCGCAAAACCAAAGCCGAACATGCCCACTACTATTACTACTAATTTGGCAAGCACACGACCCGTGCGTTGTTGATGTTGTAAATTTGTGTGGCTATCTTTCATACGCTAGTGTGATTGCTATTATTGAATGGACGGTGGTGTGCTAAACGTGTGATACGGCGCTGGGGAGGGCACAGTCCACTCCAATCCTTCGGCACTTTCCCATACCTGGCTTGTCGCCTTCTTGCCGCCCCTCACGGTATTAACCACGATGAACAAAAAGAGCAGCTGACTAAAGCCGAAAATAAATGCGCCAATACTCGACACCATGTTGAAGTCTGCAAATTGCAATGCATAGTCGGGAATACGGCGTGGCATGCCCGCCAAACCTAGGAAATGCTGTGGAAAAAACAATACGTTTATGCCAACGAACGACAGCCAAAAATGTAATTTGCCCAAAGTTTCGTCATACATATTGCCCGTCCATTTTGGCAACCAATAGTAGGCAGCCGCCATGATGGAAAAAATAGCACCCGGCACCAGCACATAATGAAAGTGGGCAACCACGAAATATGTATCGTGGTATTGGAAGTCTGCAGGTGCAATTGCCAACATCAAACCAGTAAAGCCGCCCATGGTGAACAACACGACAAAGGCAATTGCAAACAACATCGGTGTTTCAAAACTGATGGAGCCGCGGAACATGGTGGTGATCCAGTTAAATACTTTCACTCCCGTTGGTATCGCGATCAGCATGGTTGCGTACATGAAGAACAATTCACCGGCCAAGGGCATACCCGTGGTAAACATGTGATGCGCCCATACTATGAAAGACAGAAACGCGATGGAGGATGTGGCATATACCATCGAGTCGTAACCAAACAATTTTTTGCGCGAAAAGGTCGGGATGATTTCAGACACGACGCCGAATGCTGGCAGAATCATGATGTAC
>CAIMTR010000262.1 GCA_903844415.1 uncultured Gammaproteobacteria bacterium | reverse complement strand
GGTTGTAAATCAGCAGGCATTGACGCTTGCCTTGGGCATCGACCATCAAGTAGCCGCTGTGTGGAACATCCACCAGGTAATATTCGACGCACTTTATCTGTTTGCGCAGTTCTGTAAAAAATTGTTGAAATTCATTATTGTTCAAAAAGCCGTGAAAATTGTTGGCAATAATTGGGTCGGTGATTAGTTTGAAGCTGTTGTGAAAATACTGATTCTGAAATGCCTGAAGGGTGGCATTTAGTTTTTGTTTGAGGTGTGGATCATGTTTTTCGATAAATTGATCTATTAGATGCTCGTTAAAGGCCTTGATCGCAATTTCAATATCAGCCTGGCCGGTGAGTAATACCTTGCGGATAAAAGGATTTTTTAATGCTGTCAAAAATTCCAGTCCATTCATTTCTGGCATTGAGTAGTCAACAACGACAGTGGAGCAGGTCTGGAAGCGGAAGCCATTGAGCACTTCTTGATGAAGTTTGCCAATGTTGATGTGTGATAAAGAGTCCGATTCCAAAGGGCCGGTTTTGTAATTGGTATAACAGCGTTGCAGAAAGTCAACATGCTGATGCGCAATATTGGCGTAGTTCAATGCACTTTTTGCGGACTGAAATAATTTAAAGCTCTGATTTTTGTTCAACATCAAACTTATTATTTCAAGAAAATTCGGGTCATCATCCACCATCACTACTTGGGTAGGAAAATAGAACGGATGCCCAATATTTATCTTGTCTTCCATCGTGCCTTTGCCATTTTTAGTCTTTGATTCAATCGACTTCTACTTCTACTCCTACTCTTACTTCATATTGCACTGTTAGGCTTCCGGCAATAAATGCTGGCACTGTCGCTCTAGCAAATCACCCTGGAGGCCCGAATCTGCAGTTAGACTATAGGTCATAAGTGTCAATTTGTCTGTGCCAACTGTAATTTGGCTGCTGTTGTCGGTTATAAATCGTGTTGCACCTTCGGCTAAATCGTAGCTGAGTTCGCTAACCACAATGGTGCTGGGCCGGCCACTGCCAAGTAAAGCATGGACCATCTCTATGGGTTTACCGATGACAGATTCTGGACGGGGCTTGTCATTTTCAGTTTTGTTTTTAATCCAGACAGGTGAAAAGTACAAAGGGCCACTGTGGACCGACAATTTGAAATCGAGAGCCTGTGTGTTGCGCGCCTGCAGGTGGGTGCTCACATTTTTCATTAAGCGCAGAAAAAGCTGCGCACAACAAAGTGCATTGAACGCATGTTCTTCTTGGCAATGCCTAGTATCAAAACTGACTAACATCGAGTCGCCATTAACGCCGTTTATTTTCCCACGGTACAGTCGAGCGGCCTGCCGAAGATAAAACTGGTATTGTTGTAGCAGCGTTGCCAGTGTCGCCGGATGCAAAAGTTCTATGGCTGTGTTGCAGTTGGCAACTTGCACTAGCAGTAATGTAGCCATGCGGCGTTCAGGTTTTAGGATAGATTTTTCGTCCTGTGAGGGATCTGGCAGACGAGTAACTTCAATTTGTTGTTCGAGTTCCCGCTGCCGATAGTACAAATCCGCAAAACGTTGTTGCACCAAACCAATTTCATCTTGCCGGGTTATGTTAATAACGATGGGTTCATCAGCGGTATCGGGATCGGAAGTTTTATCCAGTAATTCCACCAGTGGCTGGGTAATGTGTGTGGCCAATGCCCATGAAGTGGCTGTTACCAAAATCATACCGACGACTATGATGAGATAAAACAGCAGGTTTGGACGCGCCACGGGATTTTTCTGCAGGCCTGCATCTAGATACAAAGATACATTCCCTGCAATAGCACCCTGCACTGAGATGGGTGCAATGTAAGGAGCGGCCTGCTCCGAATTTTCCCCATCGCCAGTAGCGGCCATCACAATGCCATCAACATCAGTGATGGTGACGCTGGCCACACCATTTTCTCCGGCTAATTGGTTAAGTACTACGTTCAAGCCTAGTAGGTCGCTGGCCAACACAAGTTCGGTGATGGAATCTGCAGTTTGTTTTGCCAGAATCTGCCCAATGCTGTCGGTTTGGCGAGCAAGAGTTTGTTCAAGCTGTAATTTTAGGGTGAGCCAGAATGCCGCCAGCACCAGCGTTAACAGTAAGCTGAAACTGAGCGCAATTTTGTATTTGATGCTCATGCATTTTCCAAAGGTTACGAGACGAAGAATATATCAGTCGCGACAACTGACCCATTCACACCATGATACAAGGGTTTGCTAATTGGGTGCAGCTGTAAGCGTTATTTCTTCCATCATGAAGTTGTAATTCATTTTATTGGTTGGTGCCTGCAGGCAATCGCCTTGCACGTAGTCGGCGCCGGTTTCCCATAGGATGGGTAACACGGCTATATTTTCTACATGTGGAATCGCGACACATACTCCACGCGTATGCAGAGTATGTATCAGGTTTTGGATATTAACTTTTTGGTAAGAGCTGTAGGTAAGATCCCTGACTACGGTCTCATCAAGTTTAACCAATTGGGGGCGAAGTTGATCCAGCATGGCAAAAGGTTCCAAGGCACAACCAAAATGACTGATGATCAGCTGCAGCCCCAATTCGAGCAAATTTTGACAAAAATCACCTGCATCGCCTGGGTTATTGTGGATGTCTATTTCGCTGATTTTGATAGCCAGCAAATGCGCTGGAATTCGCTGCACTTGCATGGCTTGATTTAGCCAGGGTAAAAAAGTTCGGCTCATCAAGGTAGAGCTGCTAATAGTCACGATAAGACGTTCGTTGTTAGGTGAATTATGCAACAACTCCAGCACCATACTGAACACGAGACGGTCAATGTTCTCACCCATGCCATTGAGATTGGCTAGGGGGAAAAAAGCACTCGGCAATATTTCATTGCTGTCTTTATCCAGCATGCGGGTTAACACTTCGTACCCTGCCAAGTTGTCTCCTTTAATATGTACGATGGGCTGATACAACAGCTTGAAGCGTTTTTGGGCGAGGGCAATATCCAAATATTCCAGCATGTCTTTGGCGTTATAGTGTAAAGACTCGGCAATACGAAATTGATATTGGCTGCTGTTTGCATGCAATTGCTGTTTCAAATTGCTGTGGGCACGGTTCAGGATGGTCTGTGCATCCAGCGCATGACCATTGATTAATGCCATACCTATGGAACAACTCAATTCTAGTGATGGCAACATGGCAGGAGATATCCTGTTGTTAATTCGGCTCTTGATTAGAGCGCTTAGGGCAATCACCTCATCGGGATCGCCATCGTAAATGATCACACCAAAGCTATGCTCATCCATTCGGGCCGCAGAAAACGGCTTCTGGATAAAGTCCTTTAAAAATCGGGCAATATCACTCAGCACCATATTGGCGTTGGATTTGCCAATGGCAGTACTTATATCCACAAATTCGTTTACAGCGATCACCAGCAAGGAACTGAATATGCCTTGTTGTACTGCTTTACTAATGGCAGCTTCGATACGAGTCAGAAAATGGGTGCGGTTTTCCAGTCTAGTCAACAGATCTAAAGTTTGAAGGTGAGCCAGTTCTTCGCTGTATGCGGGATTGCCTTTGGCTGGTCTAACAGCCAGTTGCATACAGATTTTATTGTCGAAATTTACAGGCGTGAAGGTGAGTAACTTGCTCTGTTGACTGCCATCGAAACACTGGATAGTGACGGTTACTGCGTGTTCATCGCACGAGTTAGGCAGTAACAAAGCTTTTATAATGTTGCGGTCTTGAGGTGCCATCAAGTTTAGCAATGGAGTGGTAGTGATGCTGTTGACGTTGCTATAACCAAACACATCTGCATAACTTTTGTTGCAATACAAATGGATACCATCCTGAATATAACTGAGGGCATTGTCGCTGGTCTCTAGAATCAGGCGGTGGCGTTTTTCTAATTCGTGATGACTTGTTTCGAGCTGACGTACTCGGCGCTTGAGCAAATAATTGGAAGCTTCGCGTTGGACGCTCAGCAGCAAGCGTTTGGCTTGCTCTTGCGGTACCACGTCTGACACTCCCAAGTTCAATAAATGCAGCAGATCAATCATTTTGTCAGCAGTGGTGGCCACGATGACAGGCAGATCCTGTTCATGTCGCTGTAACAGAGCAAGCACAGTTGCGACTGTTACCTTACTGTTTTCGAACTAGATGAGGATTTCCCACTGATCCTGTTTTATTAAAGTGGTCAGTTCTTGGTCTGTGCTGGCATTGGCTGCTCGCAGTTGCATGCCATCATTACGCAGATTGCCGATCAGGCGATTGGCTACACCATCGCTACCTGAGACAACCAAAATATGTGTAATCGCTTGCGGCGTCATCGAAGTGTAGAACTTGTCCCTGTTGCTAGCGTGTGACTGCACCTAAAAGAGCAGAATTGACCTGCACTCAATCGTAGTGCTTGCGCCGGCTGACAGTTAGAGCGGAGTTTTGCTCAGCATGCCGGGGTCTTCCCGCACTAGCCGTGGTACCAGATATCCGGGCAAATTGTTCTGCATCTCGGTCATCAGGGTGTGGGCGACGCTATCGGTAACAGCAAAGTGTGCTGCGCCATTTACCTTGTCTAGCATATGAAGATAGTACGGAAGTACGCCGGCTGCAAATAAACGTTCACTTAGCGCACACAGCGCAGCACTGTTATCGTTAATGCCGTGCAACAGCACACTTTGGTTCAAAAGGTGGACACCGGCAGAGCGCAAGCGACGACAGGCATCATCAACTTCTGCATCAAATTCCTGGGCATGATTGGCATGCAAGACCATGATTATTTGCTGCTGGCGATTACTCAGCATGTTGAGCAAAGGTTCATCAACACGTTGCGGAATCATGATGGGGAGCCGGGTATGAATGCGCAGACGTTTGACATGGGGAATGGCCAGTATTTTTTCCAGTAGCCAGGCAAGGTAAGTATTAGAAGTGGCTAGAGGATCACCGCCGCTCAGAATGACTTCACTGATCGTGTTATTGGCAGCTATGTAAGAAAAAGTTTCCTGCCATTGTTCACGCCCGGGACGATTGTCGGCGTAAGGAAAATGGCGACGAAAACAATAACGGCAATGGATGGCGCAACTGGATGTAGTGATCAACAGCACTCTGCCCCCATATTTGTGTAACAGCCCGCTAGTCTGATTGACCTCGTTCTCTCCTACTGGATCGGCGCTGTAGCCGGGGTGGGTTTCCATTTCGGCGGCCTGCGGTATTACCTGCAACAAAAGTGGATCATGAGGATCGCCGGCTTTGATGCGGTTGAAATAAGGCCTAGGGACGCGCAGAGGAAACGACAGCAGTGCAGCAGCCGAAAATCCAATATCCGTGGCCGAAAGATGTAACAAGCGTAGCAATTCCAGTGGATCGGTTATCAGATCAGCAAGTTGTTCTTGCCAGGACGGGTTAGCAATAAGAGGAATGGTACGTATCATAGTTGGCATTATCCGACCATCTTGCTCGCAATTCATCCTTTATCGGCGCGTGTTGACCTGGTCTGGCGCGTTGCTGGTGGCGCAGGTATCATTCGCCCCCTTGCAAATCCGTCGACTCTGGTCACCATCGTCAGCAGTGAAAAACTCAAGAGGCACTTTATGGCAGTTTTTTCCACCAACGAATTCAAATCCGGACTGAAAGTGATGCTCGATGGCGATCCTTGTTCCATTCTGGAGAACGAATCCGTAAAGCCCGGCAAAGGTCAGGCATTTAACCGGGTACGTTTGCGCAATTTGCTCAACGGTCGTGTGTGGGAACGCACTTTCAAATCGGGTGAGTCGCTGGAAGGAGCCGATGTAAGTGAGTCGAACATGGAATTTTTGTACACCGACGGTGAGTTTTGGCATTTTATGAAAACCGACGGTAGTTTTGAACAGATAGCCGCCGACAAAAGTGCGGTTGTAGACAATCTCAACTGGCTGAAAGAACAGGATGTATACAGCGTGATGGTGTGGAACGATGTCCCCATCGCAGTAACTCCGCCCAATTTTGTCGAGATGGCAGTGGTAGAAACCGATCCTGGCATTCGTGGTGATACGGCCACCGGCGGCACGAAGCCTGCCATATTGGTGTCGGGCGTTACCGTGAAGGTGCCGCTTTTTGTTGAGATTGGCGACATCTTGAAAGTAGATACCCGTACTGGTGAATATCAAAATCGAGTCAAGAAATAACACTATATAAAGGCTGACCATGCCAACCACTTTATGGCAGCCCACTGCTACCCAAGAGCTGATGCAAGCGCGCATGCGGCTCAATCAGCAGATCCGGGATTTCTTCAGCGTGCGTCATGTGCTGGAAGTAGAAACACCGCTGTTATCTCACACTGTTGGCACTGACCCCAACTTACATCCGCTTAGTTGCGGTTATCAGCCGCATCCTTTTGCAGCAGAACATCTTATGTATTTGCAAACTTCGCCCGAGTTTGCGATGAAACGCTTGTTGGCCAACGGTAGCGGGCCAATTTTTCAACTGTGCAAAGCGTTTCGTAATGGTGAAAGTGGCTCCCGGCATAATCCAGAATTCACCATGCTCGAGTGGTATCGACCGGGGTTCTCGCTTGAACAATTAATGGCCGAAGTAGAACAGTTGGTGCACGCGATAATAGGTACAGTGCCATGTAAACGGATAAGTTACCGGCACTTGTTTCAACAATACCTAGCAGTCGATCCGCATCAAGCCACGGCAACTATGCTCGCCAAAGAGGCGCAACAACATATTGAAATTTCAGCAAGCATCAGCAGCAAAGATGAGTTGTTGGATCTGCTGTACAGTCATGTAATCGAACCTAAGTTGATTGATCCGGTTTTTATCTATGACTATCCTGCATCACAAGCCGCACTAGCGCGCATTACTACTGATGAACAAGGCCAATCAGTAGCGTTGCGGTTTGAGTTGGTGGTGCAAGGGATGGAAATTGCCAACGGTTATGATGAACTGGTGGATGCCAGTGAACAGCGCTTACGTTTTGCTACCGACCAGTTAGTACGCACGCAATTAGGTTTGCCTGTTTATGCTGCCGACGAACGCCTGCTGCGAGCCCTGGAACATGGGATGGAGCAGTGTGCAGGTGTGGCGCTTGGGGTAGATCGCTTATTGATGTTAGCGACCGCTAGTCACAGTATCGATGAAGTGCTGGCTTTTGGGCATACACGCGCTTGAACGTTAATCTGTAGGTCAGTCACCAGAATTTGAGGAGGTACTATGCAAGTCAATATCGATAATGTGGTGTATGCAGGATTTTGGGCGCGGTTGTTTGCCTCAATGCTGGACAGTATTCTGCAATTGTTGGTATTTTTCCCATTGATGCTGTTGGTTTTTGGCTCACAATTTTTCATGAACCCAGAGTTCGACGCAGGATTTTTGGGCTTTTTTCTGTACTATGTTTTGCCCGTGATCTGGGTAATTTTATTCTGGAAATACAAGTCGGCCACACCGGGTAAAATGATGATGGGAATGTCGATAGTGGATGCCAACACCGGTGGTGATCCGGCCATGAGCAAATTAGTGCTCCGGTATTTTGGCTATTTTTTGTCGCTCATTCCGTGTTTTCTGGGCTTTTTCTGGGTTGCATGGGACAAGCGCAAGCAGGCGTTTCACGACAAGGTTGCTGGCACCGTGGTCATCATGAATCCACCGGTTACCAAAACGGTAGCAGCCGGTTACAGTAGTGCTGACCGAGGTCAAGACATAGATCCGTGACTAACAGCTCTACCTATAACACCTGTCCCAATTGCTGCCCCATTCTCACCGTAGTGCCTGCACAAAACTCTGCGCGCCACTGCACCATGCCGGCGCCGAACAACACAATCGCGGTTGATCCCAATCTAAAACGACCTAATTCAACCCCTTTTTTCAGTGTTATAGGCGTTAAAGAATTTGTGTACCGGGTTACTTTTAGTCCGTGTGATGCGGGTGCTACTAATCCTGCCCACACCGTTTCGATACCTGCAACAATCATTGCGCCGACCAATACCACTGCCATTGGGCCGTGTGTTGTGTCAAAAATACAAACGACACGTTCGTTGCGTGCAAACAAATTGGGAATGTTGTCGGCTGTGGTTTGATTAACCGAGAACAAACGACCTGGCACATAAATCATTTCCTGGAGAATGCCGGTCAGGGGCATATGCACCCGGTGATAATCTTTAGGAGCTAGATAAACAGTAGCAAAAGATCCATTCTGGAACGGGAGAGCACGTGCTAAATCACCACCCAACAGATCGATCACTTTGTAATTGTGTCCCTTGGCCTGTATTAAAGCGCCCTGCGCAATAGGGCCCATTGCACTGATCGCACCATCTGCCGGACACACAACAGCATTTTCGGCGGCAGCCAAAGGTCGTGCACCGGGTGCCAGTTCGCGGGTAAAAAAGGCGTTAAAACAAGGGTAATACTGCGGATCTGGATACAGAGCTTCCGCCATGTTCACGTTATAGCTACGGATAAAGCGGGTGATGAATAGCGATTTAATCCAGCCAATTTCACTATTGGCAATAACACCGATCAAACGCGACAAAAGATGATGAGGCAGGATGTACT
>CAIMTR010000261.1 GCA_903844415.1 uncultured Gammaproteobacteria bacterium | reverse complement strand
TGCATAACAATCTTGCGCTAGAGCAATCTGTCGAAACAGTAACGGTTGAGCTTACTTTGCCTGAATTCTCTGTTGCAAATGTCAGTAGTGATGATGCTGTTTATCTATCCACAGCAACCATAAAACCGCAAAGTGAAGAATTTATATTGCCTAGTACAGTCGTTAGTACGGTGGTAGAAATTGATGGTAACCAAAGTTTCCAAAGTTCTGATCAGGTTGCAGCAAAAGCGCCACAAACTGATGAAAAAATAGCAGTCACAACTGAAGTCCAAGTTATAGAAAATGTAAATGTTGCGATTATAAAACCTACTAGTACCAACGAAGTAGTTGAAGTGGTTAAGACAGCAGTTACGCCAATTGTTGAAGCTGTGCCGATGGTGCGGGAAAAACGGCGGGCACCTAACGATCCACGTAATCGTTAAAGTTGTAGGAACTCAATAAACTTTACTTATAGCGAAGCTAAAAAATAAGCTAAAGCGAAGTAAGTTCGAAGTGGTAAGGGCGGCTCACAAACCGCCCTTAACTGTTTACTCTTTGTGATACACAAGAGTGAAATCAACAACAACGTTTGGCGTTATTGAGGGTAACGAGGCAACCGCTCGTAATGCTTCAACTCCTTCCGCCAAGCCAAAACTAGCAGCATTTACAATTAGTGGGCGAGCTAACTGTACTTGCAGAGTTTCTGCATCCAGTTTAACGATCTGCATATCTGCAACAACATCCTGTTTGATTCCGTGCAAATCAACACTTGCGGTGTAACTCCCTGTTGCAGTAAGCCCAGCAGGCATATTTTCCAATGCTGCTGTATCAACAATAAGGGTTACTGTCGCCATGGGAAAATTTCCAACTTGAAACAGCATCTCGGTTAAACGTTGGTTACGAATCTCCACTGCTGTATCCACAGTTGAAAGATCAAGCACCAGAGTTGCGGACCCAGCTTCTGTGATACTGCCACTTACTCCAGTAAAACTGTTTACCTCACTAACAGCTGCAGCTTTGTTGGTAACAAAGAAAAATGACGATGCTCCACTGTCCAAAATCCATTGAGCTTGACTGCTAGCGCTCAATAACAAAAGCAATGGAAAAATAAACATTTTGTGGGTTGGTATTTTCATTAGCAGCTCCCGAGCTTAGTTGAGTTTAAAAATTACAGATCATAAATTTATTTTTGCGGAAATTTATAGCAATGCTTCCAATTCAGGCAGTGCTATGAACAAATCAGCCACCAACCCATAGTCAGCAACTTGAAAAATTGGTGCTTCGGCATCCTTATTGATGGCGACAATGACTTTGCTTTCTTTCATACCAGCTAGATGTTGAATAGCACCCGAAATAGCCACGGCTATATATAAATCCGGTGCAACTACTTTACCTGTTTGTCCAACCTGCATGTCGTTGGCGGCGTAACCACTGTCAACTGCGGCACGAGAGGCTCCAATTGCTGCTCCAAGTTTATCTGCTACTTTATCTAGTAAATGAAAATTTTCGGCACTGCCAAGGCCTCGTCCTCCAGAAATAACAATCCTTGCTGCAGTTAGTTCTGGACGCAAACTTTCGCTCATAGTTTCGCTGATAAACATTGTATGAATTGATGATTCAACTGCAGCCAAATTTTTTATTTCAGCGACAGTATTACCTGTAGGGGTTTCAATAAAAGCTGAAGTTCTTACTGTCATTACCTTGATGGAATCTGTAGATTTTACAGTTGCCAAAGCGTTGCCAGCATATATGGGACGCACAAAAGTATCCGAAGTTATTACTGCAGTGATTTCGGAAATTTGCGCCACATCAAGCCGAGCAGCCACGCGTGGCAGAAAGTTTTTTCCGGTTGTTGTGGCAGCAGCAAGTATCCCGATGTAATCGGCAGCAATGCCCAACACTAAAGCGGCAAGAGTTTCACTAGTAGGGTATTGCAGGTTTCCGTGATCGGCAACAAGCACATTACTTACTCCAGCAATTTGGGATGCTGCAGTAACCACAGTTAAACATTTATTACCTGCCACAAGCACATCTACATGCTCTGCAATTTGCAAAGCAGCAGTCACCAGTGCACGGGTTGCCCCTTTCAAAATGTGATTATCATGTTCCGCTATAACGAGGGCTTTCATGCAATCACCTTGGCTTCGTTTTTAAGTTTATGCACCAGTTCTGCAACATTTTGTACTTTTATACCGGCCTTACGTGGTGGTGGATCAGCCACTGACAAAGTAGTGATATGTGATTTCAGTACAACTCCAAGTAGTTCGGGCGTAAATACCTCAATTATTTTCTTTTTGGCTTTCATAATGTCAGGCAATTTTTTAAAGCGAGGTTCGTTCAAGCGTAAATCAGTTGTAACAACAGCAGGCAGTTGTAAACTCAATATTTGTTCACCACCATCAACATCCCTGCTAACCACCACTTTATCAGTACTTAAGACTACCTTTGAAGCGAAGGTAGCCTGAGGCATATCACACAAGGCAGCCAGCATCTGGCCAACCTGATTGTTGTCAGAATCGATGGCCTGTTTCCCCAACAATATCAAGGCAGGTTGTTCTTTTTGCACAACTGCTGCCAACAGTTTGGCGATATTGATTGGCTCTAGCTCATCACTGGTTTGAATATAAATACTACGGTCAGCACCTAGGGCCATGGCTTCACGAAGTTGTTCCTGAGCTTTGTCACTGCCAATAGTGACGGCGACAATCTCAGTGGCCAGACCTTTTTCTTTCAAACGAACAGCCTCTTCGACTGCAATTTCACAGAAAGGATTCATCGCCATTTTGGCATTACTTAGATCAACGCCAGTGTTATCACTTTTGACACGTACTTTTACATAGGCATCGATCGTACGTTTTACAGCAACCAGAATTTTCATGAGGTACGCTTATCACCAAGTTATTATCAGGAAAAATACAAACAGTAACTTTCAGAAATTACAATTTGTACCGCATTCTCGCTTGAGTCAAAGAGTGTTAACCTTTTACACAAGTTGGCAATTATAATAGCCGCTCACCTTAATATGACAGTCAAGGATTGTGTTTTGCCTCAGCCTTTAGCCAAGCTAGCCCCTTCCGAACGCGAAAAAATGCATTTTGATGTTGTTATTGTTGGCGGTGGTCCGGCCGGTCTGGCTACCGCCTGCCATCTGGCACAACTTGCTCGCAAGCAAAATCTGCAGCTCAGTATCTGTTTATTAGAGAAAGGCTCTGAAATAGGCGCACATATTGTCTCAGGTGCCCTGCTAGAACCCTCTTCCCTGACCGAATTGTTTCCCGATTGGCAGTCGCAAGGCGCACCAGTTACTACAGCGGTCAAATCTGAAGACATTTATCTGCTTACCAATACCAAAGCATCCTTTAAGATACCTAAATTATTCATTCCTAAGGGTTTACAAAACCACGGTAATTACATAATTAGTCTTGCAAATTTGTGTCGCTGGCTCGCGCAGCAAGCGGAAGCTCTGGGTGTAGAAATTCTCACCGGTTGCAGCGCAGCCCAACTAATGCAGGATGCCAATGGCACTATCACAGGTGTGATTACCGGTGATATGGGCATTGGCAAAGATGGTGAGACCACTGCCAACTACACCCCAGGTTATGTATTAGAGGCGCGCTACACAGTACTTGCAGAAGGCTGTCGTGGTCATCTGGGCATGGATGTAATACGGCGATTCAACCTAGCAGCAAATTCCACCCCGCAGCACTATGCTTTGGGGATAAAAGAAATTTGGGAAGTAGCAGCAAACGAACATCGTCATGGTCACGTTGTACACAGCCTGGGTTGGCCTTTGGGGATGGGACGGACAACGGGTGGTGGCTTTCTTTATCACATGGAAAACAACCAGGTGTCAGTCGGTTTGATCACTGATTTAAATTATGAAAATCCTTGGCTAAGCCCCTACGAAGAATTTCAGCGTATGAAACATCATCCAGTATTTGCGCAAGTGTTGCGAGGAGGCAAACGCCTAAGTTACGGTGCCAAAGCTTTGGTCAAGGGTGGATTACAATCATTGCCACGCTTGGTTTTTCCAGGCGGATTATTGGTTGGAGATGATGCCGGATTGCTTAACTTTTTAAAACTCAAAGGG
>CAIMTR010000260.1 GCA_903844415.1 uncultured Gammaproteobacteria bacterium | reverse complement strand
CCAATTGGCAGAAAGGCGTACATCACTTAATTTTTCGATTCTTGCCGAAGCAATATTAGTAAGTGCTTCGGCAATGGCCATACGACCAGATGCAGGCGCATTGAGTAAGGCCAATGGCGTACGCTCTCCCATAGCCATGGCTTCACCTTTATAGGTGTCGTAAGCGAGTGTGGTAACTGCCGCATCTGCCACCGGCACTTGCCAGGGGCCTACCATTTGTTCGCGTGCCACCATACCGGTAATTGAACGATCGCCTATGGTGATCAGAAAACTTTTACTAGCAACCGCAGGCAAGCGTAATACTCTCTCAGCAGCTTCGGCGAGATCGATTGCACTGGTGGCAAAACTTTTTTGGTTATGGCGCACTTTGGTGGCATAGCGATGCATCTTGGGAGCTTTGCCAAACAGCAGAGACATGGGCAAATCAATGGGATATTCGTTGTTTTTTTGGTCATGCAAGCTCAAATGCAACTCTTTAGTTGCGTGACCTACCACAGCAAAAGGACAACGTTCGCGACTGCAAATTTGTTCAAATCGCTGCAAATCCTCTGGTGCAACTGCTAGCACATAACGCTCTTGCGCTTCATTGCACCAGATTTCCAAGGGCGACATCTGCGCCTCTGCACTTGGAATAGCTGCCAAATTGAAACGACCACCTCGTTCACCGTCTTTCACCAATTCGGGCAAGGCATTGGACAAACCACCAGCGCCCACATCATGGATAAAACAAATTGGATTACGCGCTCCTAAGGCCCAGCATTGATCAATTACTTCCTGACAACGACGCTCCATTTCAGCGTTGTCGCGTTGCACAGAAGCAAAATCCAGATCCAGTTGGCTAGCACCTGCAGTCATCGATGATGCAGCACCTCCACCCAAACCAATCAACATAGCCGGACCACCTAGCACTATCAACTTGGCACCCACGGGACTATTCTTTTTTTCCACATGTTCGGCTCGTATATTGCCGTAACCACCCGCGATCATGATGGGTTTGTGATAACCCCTTATTTCGATGGTGCCAGCCTCTGCCTGTTGTGCTTGCGGTGTTTGCATTTCAAAGGTGCGAAAATAACCACACAGATTAGGACGGCCATATTCATTGTTAAATGCTGCGCCACCAATGGGGCCTTCGAGCATGATGTCGAGTGCCGAAGCTATGTGACCCGGCTTACCAAAATCGGTTTCCCAGGGCTGCAAAAAATCCGGTATTTTCAAATTGGAAACCGTAAAGCCGGTTAAACCCGCTTTGGGTTTCGAGCCTATTCCGGTGGCACCTTCGTCACGAATTTCCCCACCGGCACCGGTAGCAGCGCCAGACATGGGAGCAATGGCGGTGGGATGGTTATGGGTTTCCACTTTGATCAGGATATGAATCGCTTCTTGATGGAAGTTGTAAGTATGGGTGTCGGGGTCGGGGAAAAATCGGCCGGCGTTAAACCCGGCAAACACCGCAGCATTATCCTTGTAGGCAGACAACACCCCTTTGCTATTGCATGCATAAGTATTGCGAATCATGCCAAACAGGGAATTTTCCTGCGGTTCATCAGCAATGGTCCAACTGGCGTTAAAAATTTTGTGTCGGCAGTGTTCGGAGTTGGCCTGCGCAAACATCATCAGTTCGATGTCGTTAGGATTGCGCGCAAGTTCGGTAAAACTTTGTACAAGGTAATCAATTTCATCTTCAGCCAGTGCCAGTCCCATGCTTAGATTGGCCGCCTGCAATACTTTCTTGCCACCCCCCAACACGTCCACAGTATGCATGGCTTTGGGATTGGAGTGGGCAAACAGCATACCTACTTGTGCCAATTCACGCAGCACCGACTGGGTCATACGATCATGTAATAACCCGCCAACAACTGCCTCATCACATGCACCTGCACCTTCCAAGCGGTAAATGATGCCACGCTCCAAGCGAATGATTTTAGTGAGGCCGCAATTATGTGCGATGTCGGTTGCTTTACTCGACCAAGGTGAAATCGTACCTGGTCTAGGCACCACAATAAATTCAGCCACCTGATCTGCATTTACATTTACATCCGGTACTAGCCTAGGTCCATAACGCAGTAAGCTATCCAGCAACTCTGCTTCATGCTTATCAAGTGGAGATTGGACATCTACAAAGTGGACCCAGCTGCTGTCAAGACTGCTAATCGCAGCGAAATGAGACTTTAATTTGTGCAGGAGTTTGGCAGAAGCAAAGCGAGAGAGCGCTGGGGCACCATGAAGAATCAGCATCTTTAAACAGGCCTGATAATGGGAGAGCAAGCTGTGCTTGGCAGCGCGCATTCTAAAGGCAACGCCCGGGTAAAGACAGGCTAAAGCTAAAGCTAGATAACCCTCTTTTTTACCCTTTCACTTGCCTAACCTTAATGGATTTTCTCCACTATCTTTCACTAAAACTTAATATTTCCTGTAGCAGCGTGCTTTTTTTG
>CAIMTR010000259.1 GCA_903844415.1 uncultured Gammaproteobacteria bacterium | reverse complement strand
ATTCCTTTACGCGTATCTGATTTTACTCAGCTGTTATTTCTAGGCCCAATAAATCAGCAACTTTTGTAAAATCACCGGTAAATACAGCCCCCATAATTTCTTGCTGCAATAGTTTGATGTTACCTTCGTGTTTCGGGGTGAGTCCGAGCGAAAGTGTTTTTCCACCTTCCAGAAAAGCTGCCAAATGAACGCCAGTGGACATGGCAATGCTTTGTGTAGTTTGAGGCAAGAACAAATATAAATTGCGTACTTGGGAGATTAGACTTGCACGCACTGCTTCTGAAGTTTGACCACTGTTTTCAGCTGCAACTCCAATCAGCGCCGCTACCATTCCTTCATCTTTGAGATCCCAGTGGGTGGCAGGAATTTCTGCAGCGGCTAGTTTCTGCAGCCATGCCATTTGAACTAGCGCAGGATCAGAATCTAGGCTGGTGTTGCCCAAAAGCGCTTCCAGATCGACATTACGCATGATCCCTTTTGCATTCAAAGTGAAGGCCTTGGCGAGACTGATACTTATATTTGAATCCACCTCATAGGAATTTTCCGGCGTATAGATATATTTATAAGACATCTTTATGGGTAAGTTGGCTCCCACAAGCAAAGATTGCAAATAGCGCCCCATAGCCGCATCTGCAATAGCGGGCAGTCCATCAGGAAAACTTAATCCTGAAACACTCATTTGTAATGTTCTAGGAATTGGATGAGTAAAATCCAAATTTGAAAGCTCAATTTTCTGCAAGACTATCAAGGCATCAGCAGTAACAATGCGCAAATTAGTTATGCTTATGTCACCATTAGGCCGGATCCGCAAATCTTCATAATCCATTGCCTCGTAACTACCACTGGCTACTAATTTGTCGATATAAGCATTGATCGCTGTCCGGGCTCTGTAATCAAAATAGAAATATCCTGTTCCAGTGCTGACTATAATTACAAGGAGCACTCCGAAAATAATTTTTTTTATCATGTTATTGTTCCGAAAATGAACGGGTATCAAGAATACAAGCAAATCGCTGCTAAATTGGCATGACTTGGTTGGTTGTCTGGACTTGTTCTTGCAAGAGATTCACTAGCTGCTGCGATTGAGTGCAGCATCAGCAACTTGTTCGAGCCCTTTGCGAAAAATAGAGTCGGGTATTGCTGATAAGCCGCTTATTGCGATTTCAATTCGTTGTTCTGCTAAGCGCCTGGTGTATGCCAATGCGCCGGAATTTTTTACTGTGGCTATAATTTCGTGTAGGTGAGACAGTCCACCATGTTCAATTGCAGTTTTAATCAATGTTTGATCCACTTTACTGCTGTTTTGCATGGCGTAGATCAAAGGCAGTGTAGGTTTGCCCTCTGCGAGATCGTCACCAACATTTTTACCAAGTTCTGCAGAATTTCCACTGTAATCAAGTACGTCATCTATTAACTGAAACGCCATACCTACTTCCAGTCCAAAATTGTGCAGTTGTTCCTGTACGCTAGGGGGAGCGCCCGCAAGTATTGCGGCGGTGCTACAACCAGCTGCAAACAGGATGGCAGTTTTGTTACGGATAACTTCCAAATATTCCATTTCAGTAGTAGCGGGATTATGTTGATGCACAAGTTGCAGGACTTCGCCTTCCGATATTTTGTTTGTGGTAGTGGCCATAACATCCATGATCTGCATGTTTCCAATTTGTACAAGTAGTTGGAAAGCGCGGGAATAAATGAAATCACCCACTAGAACACTAGAAGGGTTATCCCAGCGAACATTGGCCGTAGGCCGGCCGCGTCGCATTTCGGACATATCCACCACATCGTCGTGTAATAAAGTGGCGGTGTGTAAAAATTCAATAACAGTGGCTAGATCTATATGCTGTTGGCCTTGGTAATTCAGGGCTTTAGAGCATAGTAATACCAGCACGGGTCGCATCCGTTTGCCACCGGCTTCAATTATGTATTGACCAATACTCTCAATCAACGGTACTTGTGAATGTAACTGCGTCACTACTTTATGATTAAGAGCGGCAAAATCATCGGCCACAATTTGATGTATATGGTTGACCATGGGTACTCTAAGCACTTGTTGAATATTATCTAGCTGTTAGGCAAATGGGCGTACAACATCTGAATTTGCGGCTTCGCATGCTACTGCCAGAAGCGTGGTAGTTCAATGAGGTGGGGGTGGGTAGCCCCCCATACTCCCAAATATCAAAAAAAAGGAGGGGGAGGTTGCGTAAGTCGGTGCCTATCCCGTACAATCGCCGCCCTTCAAGAGCTGGCCTATACACATTTTATTTGTTGTAGGCAGCAACAGAAATTAGATTCAGCCAAGGTATTGAATTAAAGCCAAATGTAGCCATTTCTGGTTAACAGATTCAGCAGGCGGCTTCCGGAGCACAGTTATGTACGCAGTAATATTAAGTGGTGGAAAACAGCATCGCGTAACCACAGGCGAAGTGTTGAAATTGGAAAAAATTGAAGTTGCAACAGGGGACAGTGTCAGTTTTGACAAAGTTCTGATGGTGGGTGAGGGTGCCGATGTGTCAATTGGTGCTCCTTATATATCCACTGCCACAGTTACAGCTGAAGTGTTAAACCATGGTAGAGCTGACAAGGTCACCATCATCAAATTTCGACGCCGTAAGCATTATCGCAAGCAACAGGGCCACAGACAGTGGTTTACTGAAGTCAGAATTACCGGCATCAATGCATAATTAATTTTCATTGTTTCGCTTAAAGTCGAAACATTGGCAGCAGGAGTAGAACATGGCTCATAAGAAAGCAGGTGGTAGTACCACTAATGGTCGCGATTCCCATTCCAAACGTTTGGGTGTAAAGCGTTTTGGTGGTGAATTAGTGCTGGCAGGCAACATCATTGTGCGGCAGCGTGGTACTAAGTTTCACCCCGGTGAAAACGTAGGTTGCGGTAAAGACCACACATTGTTTGCCAAAGCTACAGGTCAGGT
>CAIMTR010000258.1 GCA_903844415.1 uncultured Gammaproteobacteria bacterium | reverse complement strand
TTTTTGCTACACCATTAATAATTATTGTTCGATCAGCAAGTGCTGGAACTGCAACACAGATACTTGGCGCAGTGGCACCGTCGTAGAGTAGGTGCTCATAAATTTCATCTGTTACTACCCATAAACCATTTGCGAGCGCCCAATTACCAATCGCCTTTACCTGCTCAGGTGAGTAAACCGATCCAGTCGGATTAGATGGTGAACAAAACAGCAGCACCTTCGTTTTTGCTGTTCGCACCTTTTCTAGTTGCTCAACTGAGACTAAGTAATTTTGTGATTCATCAGCAAAGACTTCAACAGATACACCACCAGCTAATTTGATGCACTCTGGATATGTGGTCCAGTATGGTGATGGCAGTATTACCTCGTCCCCTGGATCTAAAATGGATGCAAATGCTTGATAGACCGCTTGCTTACCACCGTTAGTTACTAATACTTGATCAGAGGTAATTTCATAATTTGAATCACGTTTAGTTTTTTTAACAATCGCATCCCGCAGTTCTGGTAATCCGGCAGCTGGTGTATAGCGGTGATTAGCTGCAACTTTTGCGGCTTCAACTGCAGAGTTAACAATGTAATCAGGAGTTGACCGCCATTTGGTGACCATCGTTTACCATAAGCAGCGCACAGTCATCGCCTATGCCAAGGGTAATATTGGGATGGGAAGCATCAGCACTTAAACCAGCTTGCTGAAAATAGCTGGCAATTATTTCAAATTCACTTAGCGGCATGGGGAGTTAAGGCTTGCTGCATATCCGCAGCAGAGGCAGCGGGTAATTTATTTGTCAGACAGGCAAACTCAATTCTATTTTGCGCAAGTTACGGGCAGCTTTGTCGAGCACACCATTTATGTACTTGTGACTTTCAGTCGCGCCGTATTTTTTTGCCAATTCCACGTATTCATTGATTACTACTTTGTAAGGCACATCTACGCGTTGACTGAGCTCAAAAATACCAAGGCGCAGAATGGCTGTTTCGATCGGATCAAGCTGCGACAACACACGATCGAGCATGGGTAAAAAAAGCATATCAATTGCCGTGGTTTTTTCACTTATTCCGACCAAGACCAGATGAAAAAACTCCCAATCGACTTTCTTGCCATTATCGGCACGGAATTCTGCTTCTACTTGCTCGGCAGGATAACCCGACAACTGCCATTGATAGAGGGCCTGTACCAGCAAATCACGGGCGCGCTTGCGGTGGGAGATTGGAATATTGCCGGTTTTTTTATGCATATTAATACTACTAACCTTGCAACTTGCGCAGCAAACTACACAACTCAAGTGCAGTCATCGCAGCATCAGCCCCTTTGTTACCCGCTTTAGTGCCCGCCCGTTCGATGGCTTGTTCAATGGTGTCTACAGTCAACACACCAAATACCACCGGTAAGTCGTGGTTCATCCCTACTTGCCCCAGCCCTTTGGCACACTCACCCGCAACAAAATCAAAATGCGGTGTGCTGCCACGAATCACTGCACCGAGGGCAATGATTGCAGAATACTTTCCAGATACCGCAGCCGATTTTGCCACCATGGGTAACTCAAAAGCGCCGGGCACTTTTATGATTGTGATGTTTTTTTCAGACACACCATGGCGACTCAAGGTATCAATCGCGCCTGCGAGCAGGCTATCCACAACAAAACTGTTGAAGCGTGCCACCACCAGCGCAAAGCTGGCGTTGCTGGCACTGAAATCACCTTCAATGATACGAATATTATTCATATTGAGTTCCTACAAAAAACTGGGTGTCAGGGTTCACGCGGAATGTATTCCACAACTTCCAGATCAAATCCGGAGATTGCATATTTGGTTGGATAACTGAGCAATCGCATCTTGCCAACACCAACATCGCGCAAAATTTGCGAACCTGTGCCAACTGTCAGATAACTGCGGTGTGGCGACGGCACAGGCCTAGATGGATCGGTAAATTCATGAAAATTTGCGAGCTGCTCGGTGACTTCTGCACTGCCTTTCTCGTTGGCCAATACTACCACAACACCCTTACCCTCCTGGCTGATACGCGCCATTGACTGGTGTAATGACCAACTTGGCCGACGCGGATTGGTAACCCTGAGCAAATCGCGAATAGTGTTAGTTATGAGAACTCTCGCCAACACCGGTTCATTTTTATTAATCTCACCTTGCACCAATGCCAAATGAGTCTGGTTGCCTTCTTTGTAAAGATCGCGATAGCAATAAACGGTAAATTCACCATATTCGGTAGACAAACGATATTGATGCGTACGCTCAATGGTTTTCTCGGTGGCAATACGGTAATGGATCAGATCCGTAATGGTGCCAATTTTCAAATTATGAGTGCGCGCAAATTTTTCAAGATCTGGTCGCCGCGCCATAGAGCCATCGGGATTCATCACTTCACAAATAGCAGCAGCAGGACTAAGTCCAGCCAAGCGCGCCAGATCACAACCGGCTTCGGTATGACCTGCACGGCGCAGTACACCACCATCTTTCGCCATCACAGGAAATATGTGGCCAGGCTGAATAAGGTCACCAGGCTTAGCGCCCACTGCAACTGCTGCTTGAATGGTACGCGCTCGATCAGCTGCAGAGATACCGGTAGTAACCCCACTGGCAGCTTCTATCGAAATAGTGAAATTACATCCAAAAGGAGTGGTATTGCTGTGCACCATCGGCGTCAGATTAAGTTGTTTGCAGCGCTCTTGAGTTAGCGTAAGACAGATCAAGCCACGCGCATGAGTCGCCATGAAATTAATGTCTTGTGCTGTTACTTTGTCGGCTGCAATTACCAGATCTCCTTCATTTTCCCGGTCTTCATCATCCATCAGGATAACCATCTTGCCTTGGCGGAAGTCGTCGAGAATTTCTTTAATCGTATTCAAATTCATAATTAATTTCCAAACCCAGCCTTGGCAAGTTTATCGAGGGTGATATTTCCTGCGGGCTCTCTCGCTTGGAGCAAACGCTCCAGATACCGGCTGATCACATCCACTTCCACATTCACCTTACGTCCCGGCTGAAACAGATGCAGAGTTGTATGCTCAGCTGTATGCGGAATAATGTTGACGCCAAAGTCGCAACCGGTCACTGCATTCACAGTAAGACTTATGCCGTCTAGGCACACAGAACCTTTGTGGGCAATATAGCGGGATAATTGTTGTGAAACACGAAACTGTAAGCGTTCGCTGCGACCATCGACATGACGACTTATTAACTCGGCAATGCCATCAACATGCCCGCTTACTATATGCCCGCCCAACCTACTTTGCGGCGTGAGTGCTTTTTCCAAATTGACTAGATCGCCCACCCGAAAACTTTGCAGAGTAGTACACGCCAAAGTTTCGCGTGACACATCAGCAGTAAATCCATTGACGGTAGAACCCTGATTGATCTTACTGATTGCGGTAAGACATACACCACTGACCGCAATGCTGTCACCCGCCGCTACATCTGAAAAATCCAGCGTGGCACTACTCACAGTCAAGCGCCAGTCACCGTCCAGTTTATCAATGGCGCTTATCTTGCCAGTGGCTGCAATAATACCGGTAAACATAGGCTTATTCTGGCTGTTTCACGAGGGAGCGGATTCTACAGTCTTTCCCCAACATTGCCACATCAAGGAACTGCAGCTGAATGCGTTCATGCAGATGCTCTATTGCAGGCAGCATGAATAAAGGTTGTGCCGCACTGCCCAACAAAGCAGGGGCAATATAAGTAACAATTTCATCTACCAACCCCGCTCTTAACATTGCGCCACTGAGTATTGCACCGGCTTCCAATAAGATTTCATTGCAATCGTGTGCGGTTGCTAGATAACGCAATAGTTGCTGTAAATCGACTTTACCGTCAACACCTGCGCACACATGTAACGCCAACTGCTGTTGCCCACTGCTGTTTGCTGCTGTGACCAAATGCACAGCTAAATCAGCATTCGCCCCACCAGTTGCGAGCACCACTTTGCCCTCTCCCTGGAATATTTTTGCAGTAGGTGGAGTTCTTAGTTTGGAGTCTACTACCACGCGCAGGGGCTGCTTACCCTGATAACCACCAAGACGCACATCCAGAGCAGGATCATCTTGCAGAATCGTTCCTACACCCGTTAGTACCGCACAACTTCGTGCACGCAATTGCTGCACATCGGCACGCGCCTGAGCACCGGTAATCCATTTGCTTTCACCACTGGGCATGGCAGTTCTGCCATCCAGACTCATGCCCATTTTGCATCGTATATAGGGCAGACCCGTGCGCATACGTTTAACGAAGCCTGGATTGAGCGCAACTGCTTTGTGCTCCAGCAAGGGACCGTCCACTGCAATACCTGCTGCGCGTAAGGCGGCAAGACCTTTGCCTTCAACTAGTGGATTAGGATCTTGCATGGCATAAACCACGCGGCTTACCCCCGCTTGAACAAGTGCATCTGTACAAGGGCCGGTACGACCTTGATGCACACAGGGTTCGAGAGAAATATAGACAGTAGCATTTCTGGCGCGCATTCCAGCCTGCTGGAGCGCAACTATTTCGGCATGGGCCTCACCGGCAACTTGATGCCAACCCTCTCCTACCACACACCCGTCATTGATAATGACACAGCCCACCACGGGATTGGGGCGCGCAGTGTGGCGCCCTTGTTCTGCAAGTTCAAAACAGCGCTCGATATAAAACAGGTCTGTAGCCATAGGAGATTCGCGCATCTAGGACGCAGAAGAATCCTGAATTCGATCGATTTCCTCGCGGAATTCATTCAGATCTTTAAAGCTGCGATAGACGGATGCAAAGCGCACGTAAGCTACCTCATCCAGTTTTCGTAATTCTTCCATCA
>CAIMTR010000257.1 GCA_903844415.1 uncultured Gammaproteobacteria bacterium | reverse complement strand
ACACTGCTGCTATGAAACAAACATTGGTTAAACTTACCGGGCGGCAGGATACATTAGAAAATCCGCTAGTAAGTCGGGCGCTGAGTAATGCTCAGTCGTATGTTGAATCATGGGCTTATCGTTCTGCAGTCTCACCGAATGTAAATACAGACGGCGAGCAGCTGTTGTTACAAGTAAGTTTTTTCCCTTCCAAAATTCAGAATTTGCTGACTACTGCCAACATTCCAGTTTGGCCCCCAAACAGACCTGAAACTTTGTTGTGGGTCGTAATTGAGGATGAATTGGGTGAACGTATTATTGCTGGTTCTGAAAATGGAGCTGCAGTAGATAAAAGTGCTGAAATTCACCAAGAACTGCGGGCCAATGCGGCTATGTACGGTATGCCATTGCTGCTGCCTTTGCTAGATTTTGCCGATCAACGATCCTTGCAGCCGGATCAATTGTGGAATTTTGATCTAGAAGCAATCCGCCTTGCATCTTTGCGTTATGGTGAAGAAAGTATTCTGGTTTTGCGTATCTATCGTTCGCTCAGTGGTGAAATTATCAGCAAGTGTGTATACCTGTTTCGCGATCAACAATTACAACAAGAATCTATAGAAAATTCTTTGCAAACAGTTTTGGCAACCACTATTAAACTGGCAGCAGAAGAACTGGCGGGTTACTACGCAGTTTCACTTTCCGGTACGGATAACAATACGGTGATAAAGCTGACTGTTGATGGCATTCAGGGCATCAATGATTACGCTGGGTTACTGAACTACGCCGGAACATTGGCAACCGTTAAGAGTGTAGAGTTAGCGAGTGTAGAGCATGGCACCGTGAACTTGTCTTTGCACACGAGTGGACAGCTGCGGCAATTGATAGAAAATATCGCGCTGGATAAACGTATGATGCCTGCGGCCGATGTTACTCGTGCAGGTGAGCTAGTAAACATGCATTATGTTTGGCAGCCACAATAACCATTAACTATTTGATGTGACCAATAAAAAACGCATGTCAGGCACTTTTCAGTATCCATTTAATTTTCCCGTCCATTCACAGTTATTGCTGAGCAATTTTGTGACAAGCGCTAGCAACAGTGCGTTGCTCCATTTTTTGCAACATTTTAAACTCTCCCCAGAACAACTTTGTTATATCTGGGGTGGTAGAGGTTGCGGAAAAAGCCATTTGTTACAAGCTCTGTGCCAGGACAACCCAAGTGCAGTGTATCTGCCCTTACAGGTGTTGCTGCCTTACGGGCCGCAGGTGCTGGAGGGTCTGGAGAACTACAATATGCTGTTAATAGATGATCTGCATGTAGTGGCTGCTAATCAAGAGTGGGAGGAGAAACTCTTTCAATTGTTTAATGCAGTCGCAGCAAAAGAAGGCCGTTTATGTTTTTCTGCAACTGTCTCTCTAAAGCACCTGCCCTTGAATTTGGCAGACTTCCGCTCCCGTTTGCAACTTTGTGTGAGTTTCGAGGTAGAGCAGTCTGATGACACTGACAAAGCGATCGCACTACGCTTACGTGCCCAGCAACTAGGTCTGGAGTTGAAAGAGGAAGTCGCACAATACATCATGCTGCGCAACAGTCGTAATATGCATGACCTGATGGCGGTATTGGATAAGTTGGATACATTTTCTTTGGTTGAACAACGTCGCCTCACCATTCCATTTGTTAAAGATGTAATGTTTTGGTAAGGACTCAATTAGTCAGAGTCAGTCGATTACATTCGAAACAATTCAAATATAGGGCATGAGAATCATTCAGTTTAACCAGTGGGCCTAGTTCGCGTTCCAATCCTTGCAACATAAGCGCCACAGGATTTTGGCGATCAGTGCTAACCAAAAGAGGTGCCAACAGATTTCTCACCAAGGTGTTGTCGACTATTTGTTGCAGAAATTTTTCTCCAGGACTTAATTCTGCTTCCAATAAACGGGTGTCATAAGTGCTCAGTCCGGCGAGATCCGCTGCAGCAGCGATTGCTGCATCAAGATCGCCCAATTGATCAACAAGCCCGCGCTCTAGTGCTGCTTGGCCCGACCATACCTGGCCCTGTGCTACGGCATCAACAGCTTGTGTATCGATTTTTCTAGACTCGGCAACTAGATTTATAAAACGGGCGTAGCCGTTTTCTACTGTTAATTGCAAAGATCGTTCTGCTAGCGGTGGCAAAGCACGACCAAGGGTTGCATATGCTGCAAGTTCGGTAGTCCCCACACCATCAGTGCTAATACCAATTTTGCTGAAAACATTCTCAAAGGTTGGATAGATTCCGAAAATTCCAATCGAGCCGGTGATGGTAGATGCACTTGCCCATATTTGATCTGCAGGTGTAGCAATCCAGTAGCCACCCGATGCAGCAACATTACCCATGGAAACCACCACTGGTCTGCCGGTGTCCTTGAATGCAGCCAATTCGGCACGGATTATTTCTGAGGCAAAAGCACTGCCACCTCCACTGTTGATTCGTAATACCAAAGCCTTGATAGAATCATCATAAGTTGCACTACGAATGATTGAGCTTAAGGTATCACCCCCAATTTCACCCCGAGGAGCTTCGCCTTCAACGATGTCACCGCTGGCAACAATAAGGCCTATCGCAGCGTTTTTTCTTGTATTCTCAAAAGCTGAGTGTTGGGTGCTTAAATAAGGTAGGTATCCAACGCTGGAAAATGTTTCGCCTTGAATACCTATTTCACCACGCAGATAGTCGAGGCTCTTGTTTCGACTTTCGATGCGATCGACGAGGCCCGTTTGTTGCGCCAGTACTGCGCTATCGCCAGCGTAGACAGTCAATTGTTGATCGAAGGTGTTGACGTAGGTATCAATTACACCGGGTTCCAGTTTTCGTAAAGTGCTTATGTCGTTGACATACAACCGCCACATATCAGTTAACAACTGTGTGTAATTTGCTTTTGCCTCGGGCGACATATCATTGCGATCATAAGGTTCTACGGCAGATTTATATTCTCCTACCCGAAAAATATGTACGTTTACACCCAGTTTATCGAGAGCATCCTTAAAGTAGTTTTGCCATGCGCCAAAGCCTTCTATGTCGACAGCACCATAAGAGTTGAGGAGAATTTCATCAGCATGTGCTGCTAGAAAATATTGACTTTGACTGAATGAACTGCCCCAGGCATAGATAAGTTTTCCCTGTTGTCTAAACTTTAACAAAGCCTGACCAATTTCCTGCAAATGGCTAAAACCACCACCGGCAAATGAATCGGTCATCACCACCATAGAGCTTATTCGATCATCAGTTGCAGCCAGATTAATGGCATCCAGCACATCCTGCAGTAATACTTCACCTGCATCTACTGAGCCGGTTGTCGCCGTAGTTAATCTATCAAGTGGATTGGTGTAAGATTTTTGTTCGACGATGACACCAACAGGATCCAATAGCAGGGCACTACCCTGTGGCACAAGTGTTGTTGTTGTCTCCATCAAACCTGCGAATACCGTGATCACCAACAACAAGAAAATCAGATTTAATATAACCGACCTGAATAGCCTAAAAATGTAAAGCAGGGCGGAAAAAAATCGTACAAATGGATTGGGAGTAACAGCCATGAGGTTAATCCTTAAGTCGATGAGGTGTTTCAGTTCTTAGTTTGACAATAACCGCTATAAACAGCACAAAACAAACAAGTGTGGTCAGTACACCGATTATTTGCAGGAGTATAAGTGCTGAATATATTTGCAAAATACCTTCCAATAAATAAAACAACACTAAAAAACCCAGCCATTGCAAATTACGGGATTTAAAAAGTATTAGTCCTGGTAGGGTTAGCAACAAGGGCACAGCTTGCATCAGCCACAATCCGTAACTTGCATTTTCTATCAATAATAATGGCAGGGTAAACAAGACCAACAGCGCAGTGCAGCAAACCAGTACGATACTATGTAATACGGTGACAGAGGATAGTTGCAGCATCAGCATGCAGATAATTTTAATTGCATGGCCAAGGTAGCCAAGCGTTTGCCTAAGGCCTGGCACAATGTTTTTTCATGCTCTGACAATGGTTGCATATTATCTATACCCGCATAGTGGGAGGGTCCGTAAGGCGTGCCACCTGTAACTGTTTGATTTAAGCCTGCTTCACTGTAGGGGATACCACAAAAAATCATACCGTGATGTAAGAGCGGTAGCATCATGCTAAGCAAGGTACTTTCTTGGCCGCCATGCAGCGAGGAAGTTGAAGTAAAAACACCGGCGGGTTTGTTGATCATACTGCCGCTGAACCATTGCGCACCGGTGCCATCAAGAAAATATTTCAAGGCGGCAGCCATATTTCCAAAACGAGTGGGGCTACCCATCGCCAGTCCGCTACAGCCGGCAAAGTCTGCTTCATTACAATAAACAGCACCTTGCATTGGAACCGATGGTGCAGTTGCTTCACACACAGTAGAAACTACCGGCACGGTACGCAGCCGAGCTTCCATGCCTGTTACCAAACCAACTCCACGCGCTATTTGCCGTGCCATTTCTGCAACCGCACCACTTTGACTGTAATAAAGCACAAGAATATAGGGTTGGCTCATAACAACGATTCCATACGGGATTAAAAATAAATTGGGAGGAACAAAGGTAATGAAGATCTGTCCCAAGTTTGTTTTTGGCGCCTGCCATTTTGATTCATAAGTGCCTTAGTAACCATAGTATTGAGGCAGCACTGGCAGTCAAGTTAACAGTTAGGCGTGGATTTGCTCGCCCCGTTGTAGTTTATTATCGCGAGGTCAATAATCCGTTTAAATAGCTGACTATTTCTGACAATGGCAACATCTGACTTTCTGATTGAGTTCTATGTTTATATTCAACTAAGTCATTTTCGAGCCCACGGTCAGACACAACCAGTCTGTGTGGTATACCAATCAGCTCCATATCCGCAAATTTCACTCCTGGACTAGTTTTTTTGTCGCGATCGTCCAGTAATACCTCAACGCCTGCTGCAGTAAACTCTCGATAAAGCTGTTCACAAACATCTAATACACGCGGGGTTTTATGGGCATTGAGCGGGATTAAAGCCACGTGAAATGGCGCGATATTTTCGGGCCAGATAATTCCTTTGTCGTCATGACTTTGTTCAATCGCTGCCGCTACGATTCGACTTACACCAATGCCATAACATCCCATTTCCATAACACTAATTCGTCCAGTTTCATCCAAAACAGTGGCGCTCATGGCTTTGCTGTATTTATTGCCCAATTGAAAAATATGCCCCACTTCGATGCCGCGTTTTATGGATAAGGTGCCTTTGCCATCAGGACTGGCATCACCTTCGACGACGTTTCGCATATCTTCAATCCGGGTGTAGTTGCAATCACGATTCCAATTGACACCACGTAAGTGAAAACCTTCTACATTAGCACCACATACAAAGTCACTGAGGACTGCGGCGCTCTGGTCTACAAACACGGGGATGTTGAGATACACCGGCCCCAGAGAGCCAGGCAAACAGCCAATCGCTGCCAAGATCTGTACGTCGGATGCAAATGTCAAAGGGGAAAGTACACCCTTGATTTTGCCAGCCTTGATCTCGTTTAACTGGTGATCGCCGCGTAACACCAAAGCAACTAGACCTTGTTTACCAGTATCAGCATTATATTCACCGGCAACGATTAGGGTTTTGACAATGTTATCGGGTGCCACTTGTAAAAATGTGGCGACTTCATCAATTGAATGGCTTGCAGGAGTGGCCACTTTTTCCATAGCCTTGGTTGCAGCTGGAGTATCGGCAACATTGGGAGGCAATGCGGATGCCATTTCCAGGTTGGCCGCATAGTCACTCTGATCGCTGAACACAATTAGGTCTTCACCGGCATCAGCTAACACATGGAATTCATGGGAGCAGGAACCGCCGATATTGCCGGAGTCGGCCATTACCGCACGAAAATTGAAACCGAGACGGGTAAAGATACGCTGATAAGTGGCATACATCAGGTCATAGGTTTGTTGCAAGCTCTCCTTGTTTAGGTGAAATGAGTAAGCATCTTTCATAATGAATTCACGGGCACGCATTACCCCAAAACGTGGTCGGCGTTCATCACGAAACTTAGTATGTATTTGATAAATGTTTACGGGTAACTGTTTGTAACTGCTGTATTCGTTTCGAACCAAGTCAGTGATGACTTCTTCATGTGTAGGGCCAAGACAAAAGTCACGCTGATGGCGGTCCTTGAATCGTTGAAGTTCATCACCCATTACATCCCAGCGGCCGGATTCTTGCCAAAGTTCGGCAGGTTGCACCACGGGCATGGAAACTTCCATGGCACCTGCTTTATTCATTTCATCTCGTACAATATGAGTAACTTTGTGCAAAATTCTCAAACCCATTGGCAGCCAAGTGTACATGCCGGCAGCAAGCTTGCGGATAAGACCAGCTTTCAACATCAACTGATGACTTACTACAACGGCATCTGCCGGGGTTTCCCGGGTTGTGGCAAGTAGGTATTGGGAAGTACGCATCGAGTATTACCGTTTGGAGACTTAACTTGGAAAAGCTCAACTGGGAAAGCTAAGTTGATTCAACAAAAAAGCAGCCCTGAGGCTGCTTTTTTTGTAAGACTTTCAGTGTCAGACAGTGTTTAGCGCCGTCTAATTATTACGACTTACAGTTCGGCAAATCCTTTTAATCTTTTCAGCGGCAGAACTTTAACTCGAACAGATGCTGGTTTTTTGGGTATATCCATTAATTCTCCGGGTTTGAACGGATTTGGAACAGCTTTACGAGCAGGGCGAGCAGGGCGCTTAACAGCTTTGATCTTAAGCAGGCCAGGCAGAGTAAACTCGCCAGCTCCACGTTTTTTGAGATGTCTCTCTATCAGATCGGTGAGCCCATCAAGAACCGATCCAACCTGTTTCTTGCTCAGACCGGTGTCTTCGGACAGAGAAATTAAGATTGCTGTTTTGGTGAATTTATCTGCGATAGCAGAGGTTTTTTTTGCAGGTGCTTGCTTAGTTATTTTTTTGCCAGCCATACTAGGTCTCTTCTGATTTGTCGTGTGTTGTTAAGGGAAGATCAAAATTTTCGATCTGGGTTAAAGTTATTTCACTACTCAGGATCTAAGCATTGCAAGAAGCTTTTAACTTATTAACTTATGGTAACAATTTTTGACCCTGTTAAAGGACACTAAAATTTTTAAGTCGGTAAGTGTGAGCTTCTCTTCAGAGATATCAGGTTCTGGATAATACTACCCTGTAAATTGCTGCTCTGACTATCAGCTGCATTTATATCGGAATCAAAACAGCCCGGCAAGGATTTTGTTAAAACTTTTTGGAGATACATGCAAATTTTTTTTTTGATATT
>CAIMTR010000256.1 GCA_903844415.1 uncultured Gammaproteobacteria bacterium | reverse complement strand
CGATCTCGGTTGTTTTGAAACCTCCTCACGCTACCAGTATCGTAGTCGTAGCATGAGTAATCGCGATGACGATTTGTACTACAACGAAGAAGACTGGCCGTATTGGGAACAACTCAGTGGAAGCTGCAAAACCATGCGCACCTATGTACTAGAAACCACTAGCAAAGTACCTGTGACGTGGACCAATCCCCGCGAATGTGAAATCCGCGAAGGATTATGGGTAGATGAATATACCGGTGAAGAATTTACTCGCGCCGCCACAATGGAAGTGGATCATGTAATTTCACCCCAATACGCTAATGCAGCAAATGGTTATCAGTGGGATTACGACAAACGTTTACAATTTTCCAACGACCCCTACAACTTGATTCCGGTCGGCCGTGAAAGTGCACGCAAAAAACGTGAGCGAGGCATTGGTGGATGGCAACCCCGCGCAGAGTTTTTATGTGAATATGCAAAAAACTGGAAAGAAGTTTCTGGCAAATACGACTTGGATTTGTTCGCGCAGGACACCAGTCGCATAAATAAGATTATGGAAAACTGCGCTACCGACTCCGAGCCAAGAGTGGAAGAAAACTGAGTCTAGGCGTTACGGCGTAACGCCAACTTTTTACTCTCTCTTCATGCACGCGACATATATTTGCCGGTTGTGGTGCTGACTTTAATTATTTCTCCTTGCTCTAAATATTCCGGCACCTGCACTTCCAGACCTGTGCTTAACACAGCAAGTTTATTACGACTGGTAGCCGAAGCTCCTTTTAAGCTAGGTACGGTTTCCACTATTTCGAGTTCCACCGCCGGTGGCAATATGATTGTTAGCGGCTTACCATCCATCAACAAAGCATTGATGCCTTGCAAACTTTCAGTAATGTATGGGGTGACATCACTCAGGTCTTCAGCAGACAGTTCGTATTGCGAATAGTCATCCGTGTTCATGAAAATCCAATTGTCTCCCTCCTGGTAGGAAAATTGCACAGGGACACGCTCGCAGTCTGCTTCCTTAAGCATTTCGTCGCCCTTATAGGATTCGTCAAGTTTTTGCCCAGTTTGCATATTGGTAAATCGAATTTTATACAAAGTTGCCGCACCACGCGCCGAGGGGCTCTTGGCCTCCAAGTGTTTGATCAAATGCGGAATGCTGTTTATATCGATAACCATACCGGTTTTCAGATCACTTGCTTTAGGCATAACTACTCCTGAATAGATTTAAACGACTTGAATTGTACCGCAGAAAAATCTGCTAATTGCTAGGTCTTAATGGCTGAAAACTAACTGAATTTCTTTTTAACTTTTGCCAAACAAGGATTTAAACAGGCAGAATAATAATGTTAGTATGAAGGTGTTAGTAAGCAAGATATTTCAGGGAAGGCTTAGATATTCACTTGATTTTTACCTCATCTACTAACAACTGTTTAAGTTTGCAAAAACTGCAACACTTACTATAAAAATAATTAAAATCTCTAATTACACCTCTTATAATTTTTAATGAGAATCTTTATGAATCTTAAACTTTGGCTGGCTGTTGTAATTACAGCCCT